>JAQTSL010000307.1 GCA_028711355.1 Rhodoferax sp. | reverse complement strand
CAACCGGGGGGTGCCTGCCGGCGGCCCTGGCAGGGGCCTTGATTCAAAAAATTCCAAAAACCAGAATAACCGGGTACCACCAAGGTCAACGGTTCTTGAAATTACAGAACGAATGTTGCACTAACAAAATACGCCTCTTATGAGCCTCGCCACATTTGATCTCCAACACACCGGCATCTGCCAAAGGTGCTTCGCTCAGCATAAGTTGTAATTCATTCTACAAAAAGTTGCCGTAAAGCCTGACCGGCAGCTAACCGCCTCATTGCCGACTGAGTCAGCCAGCAAGCCGAACGGCGGCAGTGGCCGATCAGCCGACGGATTGAACGAGTCAATCAGCCAAGTTTTCTGGCGAGATCCTCTGCCCGCGGATGGTAATAGCGGGCGAGCATGCGAGTTCCTTTGTGCCCCGTAACCTTCATCAACTCGTGCAATTGCAACTTTTCAGCGAGCCGGGAAGTGGCTTCATGCCGGAGGTCGTGAAAGTGAAGGTCAGTCAGTAGTGGGTCATCAGCGAGGTTCTGCATGATCTTGAGCGTCACCTTGTGCGGTGGCTTTGGCTTTGCCGGCATTCTTCCGCCGGAGCGCTTGACCTTTCGAATTTCAGCTGCGGCATCTTTCTCGTTCATGCCATTTGCCGTCAGGCCGGCCATCAGAGTTTCTCTCTCATACTTGTCGCGAGCGCGCACAACAGCACGCTCCCATGACTGTTTGATGGCTGATGCAGTGGTTCGAAAGACCTTGCCGCGAGGCAGTTTCACAATGTTGCCATCGCGATTTTTCAGTTCCGTCAGAATGGCGACGGCAGCGCTGGTCAATGGAACAGCGCGATAGGGTTCTTCGTTTTTGGTTGCTCTGCCGCCAACGCCTCGCAGACGTGCCACACGTCGTTCCAGATCGACATCTTTCCAGTCCAGAGACAGGATCTCGCTTTGCCGTGCTGCGGTCTCGATGGCGAATCGGACGACAGGGCCTGTCCAGATATTGCGTTTCTTCCCGGGGCTGGGGCCGGGGTCGTCAATGGCAGCCAACAGGCGGGCCTCCTCATTGCCAACCAGCCGCCGGCTTCTTTCGTTGTTGATACCCGGTTTCCGTACCACCGCAGTCGGGATGCCAGTGGGGAGTGAAATGCCCCAATCGATTGTGGCGGCGCGAAAGATGCGTGACAGCAGGTTCAGGTCGTGGACTACCGTTTGCGGCGATAGGGTCTTGAGTCGCTTGTCTCGAAAAGCTGCCAGCATGGATGAGGTGATGGCGGCAAGGCTATAGCCGCCAAACTCCTCAACCAAGACGCTCAGTCGGTAGCCATCTTGCTTTGATCCGCGCTTGGAGGGTAGTATCTCGCGCCTGTAGCGGCCGGCAGCATCTGCAAACGTTGTCCGTTCCGCTTCATTTTTCGAAACGAATATGCCGCGATCAATTTCATTTTCCACGCTGCGTGCCCAAGCTTCTGCATCGGCCTTTTTCTCGAATGTCCGTGATTGCGACGGATATCCCTTGCGCCGTACTTTTGCTTGCCACCAGCCCGACTCGCGCTGTTCGAAGGTTGCCATCAGTGTCCCCGTTTTGTCCCCGAAATGGGATATTGATAGCTTAATTAGTTCGGAGTGCCTCGTCAAATGAAGGCTGAGCTGTTCGTTGCAAATTCAGCCTGTCACGCCGGGGGTCGCGGGTTCGAGTCCCGTCCGCTCCGCCAGTAAAAATTTCTAAGTCATTGATTTAGAATACAAAAAGCCACCGAAAGGTGGCTTTTTTGTTTCCAGGCCATATTTCTAACCACAATTGAAGTTGCGCCGTAGTGAGACGAATTGAGCCAAAATGTGACTACGAACCTACGATGTTTGCAGCTATAAAATTTTTTATGTAGTTTCAAAAGTCGCATTGAGGAAAAGTGTTGCAAGATGAAAGCGTACAAGGCTGATTGGAAAAATGCTGGCGACTACCCGCCCATTGGCTGTGACATGGCACTGGAACAAAAATCCCGCTCCAGCCGGTGCTCTGCACTTGCATCTGCTTGTCTGCGAGCCGCGTCAGTGTGAATTTTCCGCCGCCGCCCAGCGCATAGCGCAGCAGCCAGCTTGCCGCTGGGCCAAAGCGAATCTGCTCGGCGGAAAATCTGATTTCCAGCGACTTGTCGGCTTGACAAATCGTGCCAGAAATATCCGCCCATAGACCTTTTGTGGTCTTGACGAACGCCACAGAAAGAGCACCGTTGCTCTCGGAAATTGACACCACCAGTGGCTTGGCATCATCCATCGTGGTCTCCTCCCATTTCAAAGCGAGGGGTTGATCAGCGACTAAGGCTTTTAACTCGGCGATGGTTGAGACACATTTTTCCGGAACTTCAGCCTGACTGGTAAAAGGCAACCCAAGTGTCCAGAAAGTGCACAGGAAAATTCGTGAAAGCCAGCGAGTCATGTTGGTGGACAGTGCGAGCGTTGATGATGAAACTTGTCGGGCCATTCTCAACCGCCAAGCAGTTTGGCGCAACCCCCCCATGGCCTGGTTCACAGTTGCACCATGCTGACCATCCACGCCGACCGCCATGAACCGATGTACCAGTTGCATAAACCGGTGGATGTGAAACGCAGGGTGGTCATCTTGTCACCGGATAGTTATGACCATCGAAAGCGCCTAAACGCCATTTCGCAGCACCACATACAGCGTCGTCCCAGCCAGGATGCTCAGCAGCGGTTGGCGTTTGACCCATTGCAACGCCAACACACACGCGGTGGCGGCCAGTTCGGCCCACGGCCCGTGCGGGTTGTCGCGGGCGCTGCCAACCAGCGTGTGCACCAGCAGCAGCGTCATAATGGCCAACGGCAGAAACTGTCCGAGTCGCTGCACCAGCGGGTGGTGCTGCAAAAACCGAGCCGCCAGAAACGGCAGCGCGCGCAGGCCCAAGGTGACGCCCGCCATGGCCGCCAGCGCGCCCAGCGCATAAGAGGTCTGGATCATGCCCGCACCTTGGCGTCCTGGCGCAGCGCTAGCCATCCACCCGCTGCCACGCTGAACCCGATCGCGATCAGCAGCGCTTGCTGTGGCAGTATCAGGTGGGCAGCGCCGTAACTGGTCAGCGCCACCCACAGCGGTGCGGCGCTGTGCGCGCTGCGCCATTGCTCCACCGCCAGCACGGCAAACAACGCCGCCAGGGCAAAGTCCAGCCCCACCAGAGCCACTTGCGCCTGCGCGCCGATCACCGCGCCCAGTAGCGTGCCAAGCACCCACCAGCCCTGGTTGAGCAAGGCCACGGCGACCATCTGCCGGGTGCTGGTGCCGGGTGGCAAGGTGGTCAGCACCGAATAGGTCTCATCGGTCAGCGCAAACACCAGATACCAGCGCGCCCACGGTTGCGCCGGCAATTTGTGCAGCAGCGACAAGCCATAAAAAATATGCCGCAAATTCACCACCAGCGTGGCCAGTGCGATCGCCGCTACCGGCATGCCGCTGGCCAGCATCGGCACCGCCATGAATTGCGCTGCGCCGGCAAACACGATCACGCTGGAGGTCAGCGCCAGCCACCAGGGCGCACCCGCTTGCACAAACAGAAAGCCGAACACCGCGCCCAGCGGGATGTAACCCATCGCGACCGGAACCGACAGTGACAACACTGAAATGGATGGCTGTGGTGGGCTGGGTGAATGCAAGGAAGAGGTTGGCATGCGATAGGTGGCGGGACGCGGGTGGCATTGGCAATTCAGGCGCCTGGTATTGTGACAGGCCCAGATGTTGCGGCCAGGCCAGTCAGGGTACGGCTTGAAAAGCCAATGCAGTGCGCCGCATAATCCGTGAAAACTACCGAAAGGACTCTATGCCGAACCTTGCAAAATCTCCCAAAGTTGCGGTGCTGCTGGCCGGTTGCGGCCACCTTGATGGCGCTGAAGTGCGTGAAGCGGTGCTGACCCTGCTGGCGCTGGACCAACACGGTGCGGCGTTCCAGTGCATCGCCCCCAATGCACCGCAGTTTCATGTCATCAACCACATCACTGGTGAGCCGGTGGTCGGCGCCAGCCGCAACATTCTGGAAGAGTCCAGCCGCATCGCTCGCCTGGGCCAGTGTCTGGACTTGGCGCAGGCCAAGGTAGCCGACTATGACGCGCTGGTCATGCCGGGCGGCTACGGTGTCGCCAAAAACCATTGCTCGTTTGCCTTCAAGGGGGCGCACGGCGACGTGCGCCCGGATGTGGCAGCTT
>JAQTSL010000306.1 GCA_028711355.1 Rhodoferax sp. | reverse complement strand
GGACCCGCGCCAGATGTTGGTGGACTACCGCCTGCCCGAGCGCGATGGCCCCAAGGTCAAGCCCGGGCAGCGTGTGCAGGTGACATTGGATGCGCTGCCGGGTCAGACCTTCGTGGCAATGGTGGAGGCGGTGGACCCATTGCTGGACGCCAACGGTCGGTCGCTGGCGGTGCGCGCGGTAATCCCGGCGGCAGCCAAAGGGGGTACCCGGGGTGCGGTGAAAACAACGCTGCGTTCTGGTATGTTTGCCCGGGTCAGCACGATTTTTTCCATCAACGCGGCGGCTTTGGTGGTGCCCGAATCGGCCATCGTGCCACAAGGCGGAAAACAGTTTGTCATCAAGCTGATGCCAGCCGATGCCGGCGCCAAGCTGGGCCCCGAGGTCAACTGGGTTTCGCAGCGCCAAGAGGTAAAACTGGGTGTGCGCCGCCAGGGCATGGTTGAAATCACCGATGGCGTGGCGTTCGGTGACACCGTGGTGGTGGCCGGCCAGCAGCGACTGCAAAAAGATGGTTCGCCGGTGCGTGTGGTAGAGCTTGGGCGCGCCGCTGGCAAGCCAGCCGGGGCCGCGTCTGCTGCTGCTGCCGCTGCCCCGGCGAGCCGCTGAGCGTCGGATCTGCCATGCAGTTAGCTGAAACCTCAATTCGTCGCCCGGTCTTTGCCACTGTGCTGTCGCTGCTGATCGTATTGATTGGCGCGGTGTCGTTCAACGGGCTGACGGTGCGCGAATATCCCAAGATTGATGAGCCGGTGGTGTCGGTCACTACCACCTTTGCCGGCGCCTCCAGTGAGGTGATGGAGGCGCAGGTCAGCAAGGTGCTGGAAGATTCCCTCTCGGGCATCGAGGGCGTCGATGTGATTACCTCTACCAGCCGCCAGGAGCGCAGCCAGATCAGCGTGCGTTTTGCTTTGAGCCGCGCCGCCGACGCCGCCGCTGCCGACGTGCGTGACAAGGTCACCCGAGTGCGCCAGCGCCTGCCACAAGGCATTGACGAGCCGGTGATTGCCAAGGTTGAGGCCGAGTCTTTTCCGGTGATTTTTCTGGCGCTCAGCTCTGATACGCATAGCGCGCTACAACTGTCTGAGATGGCCAATACGCTGGTCAAGCCAGTGCTGCAAACCGCGCCGGGCGCGGCCGAGGTCAACATTTACGGTGAGCGTAAATTTGCCATGCGGATCTGGGTTGACCCAGAGCGGCTGGCCGCCTACAAGCTGACCGTGCAAGACCTGGAAGACGCGCTCAAACGCTCCAACCTGGAAGTGCCGGCCGGCCGGATCGAGTCCGAACAGCGCGAATTTAACGTCACCGCAGCGACCGACCTGCAGCACCCGGGTGAGTTCGCTCAGGTGGTGATTCGAACCGTCAACGGCCAGCCGGTACGCATTGGCGACGTGGCCCGGGTGCAAGAGGCGCCGGTCGATGAGCGTTCTTTTGTGCGCTTGAATGGTCGCGACGCGGTCGGAGTCGGCGTAGTCAAGCAAAGTACCGCCAACCCGCTGGAGCTGTCGCGCGGGGTCATCAGTTTGCTCGACAAGCTGCGCCGTGACCTGCCGCCGGGCGTGCAGATTGAGGTGGCCAACGACAATTCGGTGTTCATCGATCAGTCGATCAAGGCGGTGTTCAAGACCATCGTGGAGGCGGTCATTTTGGTGGCACTGGTGATCTTTGTCTTTTTGCGCACGCTGCGTGCCTCCTTGATTCCGCTGGTGACGATTCCGGTGGCGCTGATTGGCAGCTTTGCCATGATGGCGCTGGTGGGTTTCAGCATCAATACGCTCACCTTGCTGGCGCTGGTGCTAGCCATTGGGCTGGTCGTCGATGACGCGATTGTGATGCTGGAGAACATCTACCGGCATATTGAAGAGGGTCTGCCGCCGTTTCAGGCGGCGATCAAAGGCGCGCGTGAGGTTGGCTTTGCCATTGTGGCGATGACCATGACGCTGGTAGCGGTGTTTGCACCATTGGCGTTTTCGCCAGGACGCACCGGGCGGTTGTTTACCGAATTTGCGCTGGCGCTGGCCGGCGCGGTGCTGATCTCGGGCCTGGTGGCACTGACGCTGTCGCCCATGCTGTCGTCGCAGTTGCTGCGCCACAACCCGCACCCCAGTTGGTTTGACTCGCACATGGAAAGCGCACTGCAATGGGCCACGCGTGCCTATGGGCGCCTGCTGGCGTGGACCTTGCAGCGGCGCTGGTTGGTGCTGATCGTGATGGTGGCCAGCGGCGCGGTGTCGTGGTGGGTGCTGGGTGACATCAAGCGCGAGCTCTCACCCTTGGAAGACCGGGGTGTGGTGCTGGCGCGCATCAACGCACCCGACGGCGCTACCTTGGCCTATACCGATCGCTACGTGCGCGGTGTGGAGCGCATCGCTGAAGATTACCCCGAGTTCGACCGCATTTTTGCCACGGTCGGCAACCCGACGGTGTCGCAGGCGAATGTCTTTTTTCGCGCCAAGCCATGGCAAGAGCGCAGCCGCAGCACGCTGGAAATGGCACACGCCATGACGCCGCGGGTGTCTAGCCTGGCGGGTGTCAGTGCCACGCCAATCACCCCGCCGTCGCTGGGGCAGGGCTTTAGAAGCCAGCCGATCGAATACGTCATCATCACCTCAGATAGTTATCAGGAACTGGCCAAAACGGTGCGCGCCTTTCAGGACGAATTGGCCAAGAACCCCGGCTTTGTCCAGGTTGACACCGATTTGCGTCTGAACAAGCCTGAGATCAAGCTCGAAGTTAACCGCGAGCGCGCCGCCGACCTGGGTGTCAGCGTCGATTCTGTAGCGCGCGCCATCGAGACCCTGCTGGGTGGGCGCAAGATCACGCGCTACAAGCGCGGTGGCGAGCAATACGACGTGATTGTGCAGACCAACCCGAGCGGGCGCGACACGCCCGACGATATTGAAGGCATTTTTGTTCGTGGCAAGGCGGCCGACCTGATACCGTTGTCGGCGCTGGTCAAGATCAGCGAGGTGGTGGTACCGCGCGAGCTGATTCACTTTGGGCAACGCCGCTCGGCCACCATCACCTCCAACCTGTCGGCTACTTATTCAGTCGGTGAGGCGCTCGACTTTATGGATGCCACCGCGCAAAAAGTGCTCAAACCCGGCTACGCCACCGACCTGAATGGCATCAGCCGCGAGTTCAAAAAATCATCCGATTCACTGACGCTGGTGTTTGCGCTGGCGCTGCTGTTCATCTTTTTGGTGTTGGCCGCGCAGTTTGAAAGCTTTATTGACCCGTTTGTGATTTTGCTCAGCGTGCCGCTGTCGATGGCCGGGGCCTTGCTGGCGCTCAAATGGTCGGGTGGCACCTTCAATGTGTTCAGCCAGATCGGCCTGATCACGCTGGTGGGCCTGATCACCAAGCACGGCATTTTGATTGTGGAGTTTGCCAATCAGTTGCGCGAGGCGGGCCTGGACACGCTGGCCGCCATCCAGCAATCGGCCGCGCAGCGCCTGCGTCCGATCATGATGACCACCGGTGCCATGGTGCTGGGCGCGGTGCCGCTGGCGATTGCCACCGGCGCTGGCGCCGAGAGCCGGCACCAGATTGGCTGGGTGATTGTGGGCGGCATGAGCTTGGGCACGCTGTTGACGGTGTTTGTGGTGCCAACCATGTACACCTTGCTGGCGCGCAAGCACGCGCCGGGGCCGAACAAAGAACTGGCCTTGCAGGACGTGAAGTTGTAAAGCAGGCTTTATGCCGCTCAAACCATACTAGGATGATGCCTACCCGACTCCCGATCGACGCCCGCGCCATGACTCTGATGCTGGTGATGTGCGCCATCTGGGGTTTGCAACAGGTGGTGCTCAAAGCGACTGCGCCAGACATTGCGCCGGTGCTACAGATCGCGCTGCGTTCGGGTGTGGCCGCTGTCTTGGTCGCGCTGCTGATGTTGTGGCGCCGCCAGCCGATGAATTTGCGCGACGGCACGCTCGCTGCGGGCTTGGTGGTTGGCGCGCTGTTTGCGCTTGAATTTATGCTGGTGGCCGAAGGTCTGCGCCACACCAGCGCGTCGCATATGGTGGTATTTTTGTACACCGCTCCGGCCTTTGCCGCGCTGGGCCTGGCCTGGCGTCTGCCGGCCGAGCGGCTGGGCTGGCTTCAGTGGGCCGGTATTGCGCTGGCGTTTGGCGGCATTGCCTACACGTTTCTGGACCGTAGCTCTGCGGTGAGCGGTGACGCCACGGCG
>JAQTSL010000034.1:16082-17771 GCA_028711355.1 Rhodoferax sp. | reverse complement strand
CTGGCGTGGTCACCATCGGCTTCATTTACGGCGCTTACATGACCGAAACCTTTCGCGGTGCCATTTTGAGCATCCCCAAAGGCCAGATGGAAGCCGCCTGGGCCTTTGGCATGAGCCGCAGCCAGACCTTTTTACGCATCACGCTGCCACAAATGGTGCGCTACGCGCTGCCCGGTTTTACCAACAACTGGCTGGTGCTGATCAAGGCTACCGCGCTGGTCAGCCTGATTGGCTTGCAGGAGATGACCTACCTGGCCAAACAGGCCAGCTCGGCCACCCGCTCTCCGTTCATGTTTTTCCTGTTTACCGGCGCGCTGTTTCTGGTCTATACCACCATCAGCCTGTATGCCCTGGAAAAAATCAATGCCCGCTACAGTCTGGGCACAAAAAAGGTGCAACTGTAATGGAATGGGCGGTCATTTTTGAGCCAGAGAATCTGGCGCTGTTTGGCAACGGCATCGTCACCACGCTGTGGCTGCTATTCTCATCGCTGGCGGTGGGTGCCGTGCTGGCGCTGATTTTTGCCCTGCTGCTGACCGGCCCATGGGCGGCTGCACGCTATCTGGTGGGTGCCTATACCTTTGTCATTCGCGGCACGCCGCTGCTGATCCAGGTCTATCTGATTTATTACGGTCTGGGCCAGTTGGAATGGATTCAGGCACGCTGGGACGCGATCTGGCCGTGGACCTATTTCAAGGAACCGTTTTTTTGTGCCTTGCTGGCGTTCAGCCTGAACACGGCGGGCTACACCGCTGAGATGCTGGCCGGTGCCATCCGCGAAACCAGCGCCGGCGAGATTGAGGCCGCCCACGCCTACGGCATGAGCCGGGTGCAAACCATGTGGCGCATCGTGCTGCCCAGTGCCATGCGCCGCACCCTGCCCGCCTACAGCAATGAGGTGGTGATGATGCTGCACGCCACCAGCCTGGCCAGCGCGGTGCCCAATATGCTCGACATCACCTCGGCGGCCAGTCGCATTTACGCCACTTATTACCTGCCGTTTGAAGCCTACCTGGCAGCAGCAGCGATTTACCTGTGCGCGTCGTTCTGCCTGATCGGCTTTTTCCGCTTCAGCGAAGGGCGGCTGCTGGCCTATCTGGCACCGCAAAAAAGCTGAGACGCCGGTACCATGCAGCGCATCGACCACCCCCTGTTGTCGCCCAGTCTGGGCTGCCACAAAACGCTGACCAGCTTTCACTTTGGCCAGCCAGGCACAGGCCTGAAGATTTACATCCAGGCCAGCCTGCACGCCGAAGAATTGCCGGGTATGCTGACCGCCCACCACCTGTTTGCCAAATTGCTGGCGGCCGAGGCAGCGGATGCCCTGCGCGGCCAAGTGGTACTGGTGCCCGCCGCTAACCCGATCGGGCTGGCGCAGCGGCTGGACCACAAGCCGATGGGCCGCTTCGAGCAAGACAGCTCAGAAAACTTCAACCGCCACTACCCTGATCTGGCCAGCGCTGTGCTGCCCGCCGTGCGTGATGCGCTGGGGGATGACGCGCTGGGGCAAGACGCACTAGCTAACGTGCAAATCGTGCGTCGTGCCATCGGCAACTATTTGGTGCAATGGAGGCCCGCCACCGAGCTCCAAGGCCTGCGCAAAACCTTGCTGACGCTGTCGCATGACGCCGACTACATGCTTGACCTGCACTGCGACTGCGAAGGCGTGCTGCACTTTTACACCGAAGA
>JAQTSL010000034.1:0-16072 GCA_028711355.1 Rhodoferax sp. | reverse complement strand
TGGGCGCGCAGGCGATTTTGCTGGCGCGCAATTCGGGCAATCGCCCAATTGACGAATGCCTGTCCAGCGCCTGGTGGCAATTGGCAGACCAGCTCAAGGCGGCCGGCAATAATGTGCCGCTACCGCAGGGCTGCTGTAGCACCACGATTGAGCTGCGCGGCGAACTCGACGTCAGCCACGCGCTGGCGCAACAAGATGCAACCGCCATCCAGCATTGGCTACAGCACATCGGCGTCTGGCAAGCTGACGCCCAACCCGCCGTACCCCCTGCACTGTGCCCGGCGACACCGCTGGCGGGCTCGCAAACGCTGTATGCCAACGGCCCTGGCGTGGTGGTGTTTGCCGCCACACCCGGCCAGACGCTGCACGCGGGCGACCTGGTAGCCGAGGTGATTGACCCCATCAACCAGCACATTGAGCGCGTCTGCGCCGGTGTAACAGGCGTGTTCTACGCCCGCATCCGTGACCGCTACATCACCGCCGGTGGCGAGCTGGGCAAGATCGCCGGCTCAGAAGCGTTTCGCAGCGGCGACCTGCTGGGCGCCTAACAACCATGACAGCGAGGCCACCCCGAAGCATAAATGAGGGCTGTCATTGCGGGCCACGACCCGCAATCCATGCAGTCCGGGTTCACTGGATACCGGGTCGTGGCCCGGTATGACAGCCAAAGAACAAAAGTCCAGTCCTTTCACGTTAACCGCCTCAGCACTCAGCACTCAGCCCCCAGCACTCCCATGACCACCCCGATCAAGCTCCAGGTAGAAAACATCCACAAGCGCTTTGGCGCCAACGAGGTGCTCAAGGGCGTGTCGCTGACCGCGCACGCGGGTGACGTGATCAGCATCATCGGCAGCTCTGGTTCTGGCAAGAGCACGTTTTTGCGCTGCATCAACCTGCTGGAAAAACCCAACCAGGGTCGCATTACGGTGGCGGGCGAAGAACTGCACCTCAACCCCGACAAGCGTGGCGAATTGCACGCCGCCAACCCGGCGCAATTAGCGCGCCTGCGCACCAAGCTGGCGATGGTGTTTCAGCACTTCAACCTGTGGGCCCACATGACGGTCATCGACAACATCATCGAGGCCCCGGTGCACGTGATGAAAGTGCCGCGCGATCAAGCTGTTGAGACGGCGCGCAAATACCTGACCAAGGTCGGTCTGGAGGGCAAGGAAGACGCCTACCCGGCGCACTTGAGCGGCGGCCAGCAACAGCGCGTGGCCATCGCCCGCGCGCTGGCGATGGAACCCGAGGTGATGCTGTTTGACGAGCCCACCAGCGCACTCGACCCCGAGTTGGTGAGTGAAGTGCTCAAGGTCATGAAAGACCTGGCGCACGAAGGCCGCACCATGGTGGTGGTCACGCACGAAATGGGTTTTGCGCGCGAGGTGGCCAACCACCTGATCTTTCTGCACAAAGGCCAGATTGAAGAAGAAGGCCAACCGGCGCAGGTGCTGGGCAGCCCAAAAAGCGTACGACTGGCGCAATTCTTGTCGGGTAGCCTGAAATAATTTTTACTTGATCAGGCGACCCAGAGGACAGCAGCTTGGTGTGAACGCTGAAAAAGCGACGCGATTAGTACAAACCCTAGGACTAAAATCCTGCCACCGTATAACCACTACCAAGGAAGCTCGTCATGTCTCTATTCTCCGCTGTCGAAATGGCCCCACGCGACCCGATTCTGGGTCTCAATGAGCAATACAACGCCGACACCAATCCAGCCAAGGTCAACCTGGGCGTGGGCGTCTATTTTGACGACAACGGCAAGCTACCGCTGTTGCAATGTGTGCTGGCGGCCGAAAAAGCCATGATGGACGCGCCCAAACCGCACGGCTACCTGCCAATCGACGGTATTGCTGCCTACGACGCCGCCGTCAAGGCACTGGTATTTGGCGCTGACAGCGAACCAGTTAAAAGCGGGCGCATCGCCACCATCCAGGCGCTGGGCGGCACCGGTGGCCTGAAAGTGGGCGCAGACTTTTTGAAGCGGCTCAACCCGACCGCCCAGGTGCTGATTTCTGACCCCAGTTGGGAAAACCACCGTGCGCTGTTTACCAATGCCGGGTTTACGGTGCAAAACTACCGCTATTACGATGCGAAAACGCGCGACCTCGACTTTGCCGGCATGCTGACCGACCTGAACGCTGCTGCTGCGGGTACCGTGGTGGTGCTGCACGCCTGCTGCCACAACCCCACCGGTTACGACATCAGCGCCGCGCAGTGGGACGAGGTGATTGCCACCGTCAAGGCGCGTGGCTTGGTGCCGTTTTTGGACATGGCCTACCAGGGGTTTGGCTACGGCATTACCGAAGACGGTGCGGTGATTGGCAAGTTTGTGGCGAGCGGGCTGGACTTTTTTGTGTCCACCTCATTTTCCAAGAGCTTTAGCCTGTATGGCGAGCGCGTCGGCGCGCTGTCTGTGTTGTGCGCTACCAAAGATGATGCTGCGCGGGTGCTGAGCCAGCTCAAGATCGTGATCCGCACCAACTACAGCAACCCACCCACGCACGGCGGCGCGATTGTGGCGGCGGTGCTGGGCACACCAGAATTGCGCACGCTGTGGGAACAAGAGCTGGGCCAGATGCGCGTGCGTATCAAGGCCATGCGCCAGAAGCTGGTTGATGGTCTCAAGACCGCCGGCGTCAAGCAAGACATGAGTTTCATCACACGCCAAATTGGTATGTTCAGCTATTCCGGGCTCAATAAAGACCAAATGGTGCGCCTGCGCAATGAGTTTGGTGTCTATGGCACCGACACCGGCCGGATGTGCGTGGCCGCGCTCAACAGCAACAACATCGATTACGTTTGCGCGTCGATCGCCAAGGTGATTTAGCCCGGTGTGAGGGTATTCAAAACTTGAGCCCCCGCACCTGGCTTGACAGCGCCATCTTGCCGTTGGCAAACTGGGTACGGTGGCGGTCCAGCAGCTTGGGGTCGTACAGGTAGTTGACCATCATGCCGTACGACTGGTGCAGCCCCTTGTCAGAAAAATCGCCGCCCCAGTTGATGCGCTCAATGCGCGCACCGTTACCCAAATGAAAGCGCGCCACTGGGTCCACCGGGCGGCCGTGGCGCAGTTCATGCCCCAGATAATGCGCCGCGCATTGCAGCAACCAATGACGCACGGCAGACTTCTCATCAAGCTGCGCTGCGCGTTCGGCTGCCGCCAGCAAATCGCCCTGACTGAGGTCGGATTTGGAAAGCTCTGCCGCCAGGGCGGCACGCGTCTTGTCGTCCAACCGCTCCAGCATCCGCAACGCGTGCTGGCCCAACCAGTGACGAAAACCAGGGGTGGGTGACAGCGTGGCAAAAACCTTGAGCTGGGCAAACTCTTGTTTGAGTGTTTCGACCACCTGCTTGATCAGCGAATCACCAAAGCTCACCCCGTGCAGCCCGCGCTGGGTGTTGCTGATCGAGTAAAAAATGGCGCACTGTGCCTTGTGGATGTCTGCCGCTGCGCCCGATTCATCGAGCAGCGGGGCGATGGTCTGTGGCAGCGCATCGAGCAGCGCCACCTCAACAAAGATCAGTGGTTCGTCAGGCAGGCGGGGGTGGAAAAAACCGTAACAGCGGCGATCTGAGTCAAGTCGGTTCTTCAGGTCGCTCCAGCCACGAATGTCATGCACTGCCTCATACTGAATCAGCTTTTCCAGCAACGACGCGGGCGAATCCCAACTGATACGTCTGAGTTCGAGAAAAGCGACGTCAAACCAGGTCGCAAACAGCGCCTCAAGTTCACCGTCAAGCGCCAACAGACAAGCGTCGTCGGGTGCTTCCAGCAAAAGTTGGGCGCGCAGATCCACCAAAAACCGCACACCACAATCAAAAGCGGCAAAGCGCTGCAACAGGCGCGCACGTGGGGACTCCAGCGCTTGCCGCAGCGCCACCTCGGTCGCACCTGCCTGTGCCGTGCCGCGCGCCGACGCGTACTGTGCATGAGCGTCTGTCACCTGCGCTGGATCGGGGGCAAATTGCTCGCTCATCAGCCGCCAGCAGTCGCGCCGTTGCGCCAGCGCTGCGCGTGCGTACCAGGCGGCAAACTCAGCGGCGCGGCGGCCACCTTCGACCTCGCTGACGCGCTCGTCCAGGATTGATCGCAACTGCGTCAGAGTGTTGCGCAATTGCCGCGGTGACATCACCTCTTCGCCACGACGCAGCGTCGCCGCCAGCCGTTGCGAGGTGGGTCGTTGCGCCGCAACAGGGGGTTTTTGTGACTTTGCCTGAGCGATCACCGTGGCCGCGCTGGCAGAAGCTACCACCGCTAGCACCGGTTTACCCGAAACACGCGTCAACTTGCGCCAGGAATCACTGGTCGGAATCCAGTGTGAAACATTACGACTGATCCACTCGGCGGAATTCATGTGCTTGCCTCGTCTGTTGCGTTGCGACTTGCTTGACTGTTACTGGAGCGGTTCTAACGCATCCGTTCACGCTTGTCGAGGGGGGAGGCAAAAAAAAGCCTTCAGAGCACAAATCCTGATGTGAAAGGATTCGAACCTTCCCCCTGAGTCAGAATAGTTGTCGCCCCTCCAAACCAGCGGATGATCCGCGAAATGGCGACCTTTTATGCAACGAAAAAACTACCCCACTGAATTCACAAGAACAAGCACTGCGCAAAGCCCACGACCGTGGCTCAAAGACGCTTCCAGGCAGCGCAGACGAACTCAACCTCAATCTTGGTACCCTCAAGAACTGGCTCAAACTATCTGACAAAGGCCTGCATATGGCGATGCCAGAAGGCATTCCTGCAAACAACTGGACTGCTGCCCAGCGTCCAAGTGCCTTGATTGAAGGTGATTTGCAGCGCCAGGATATTCCCGCCAGACCGCTGCCGGTGGTGCGTGAGGCCATTGTCAATGCGCAGATGCAGCGCAATTACCGCCGCCATAGCGATAGAAGTCATGCAATCCGCGATCCATTGCCGCTCAGGTTGAAAACGCAAACCGTTTTTCAGCGAACAGCCGCACGCAGGCATCGACCACTGCCGCATCGTAGACGGTATCCCGGCCGCGCTCTATTTCCTGTAGCGCAACATCAATCCCCAATGCTGCCCGGTAAGGCCAGTGCGACGACATCGCCTCCACTACATCGGCCACCGCCAAGACCTTGGCCTCAAGCAAGGTTTGCTCGCCTTTGAGCGCCCGCGGGTAGCCGGAACCATCCAGTCGCTCATGGTGTTGCCACACGATTTGCGCGATTGGCCATGGAAAATTGATGGTATGAAGTATTTCGTAGCCGTTGCTGGCGTGTTCTTGGATGAGGCCAAGTTCCAGTTTTGTGAGCTTGCCCGGCTTACTGAGGATTTCGGCCGGGACTTGAATCTTGCCAGCATCATGTACGACACCTGCCAACTCAATTCCCTCAATCTGCTCCGGCGGAAGTAGCAGTTCTTTGGCGATGGCAACCGCAAGCTGTGCGACGCGGCGCTGATGGCCGGCGGTGTAAGGATCACGCATTTCGACGGTGGCGGCCAGCGCCGTAATGGATTCGAGCAGAGTGCTTCTGAGCTGGTCCTGGCTTTGCCTCAGTTCGACGGAGCGTTCCTCGACCATGTCTTCCAGATGGTGACGCAAGCGATGCAGCTCCAGATGGGTGCGCACCCTGGCCATTAGCTCGTCACGCTGATAGGGCTTGGTAACAAAGTCCACGGCACCCATCGCGAACCCCCGCACTTTCTCGTCGGTCTCAGAAACAGCGCTGACGAAAATCACCGGCACTTCGCGCGTGGTGGGCTCGGCTTTGAGACGTCGACAAACTTCGTATCCGTCCATCCCGGGCATGCGAATATCGAGCAAGACCAGATCGGGCGGGTTGCTGGCAGCCGCGCGCAAAGCCAGTTCACCGTTGATCGCAGAGCGCACCTCATAGCCTTCGTTCTTCAGGATATCCGTCAGCAGCCTCAAGGAGGCCGACGTATCATCGACTGCGAGTATCTTGCCTTGGTCTGTCATGTCACAGGTTCCGGTGGATTCGTCTGCAATGCCTTCAAGATGGCAGGATAGTCGAAATTATCTGCCAAGCGGGACAGGGCCTTGTGCAACTTGAAATCAAACGAGGCCACTTGCCCTATAGCGGCCGTGATGCGTTCGCCCTCCAGACTTTCGATCACATCGTGGAGTTCGCGACGCAAATTCGGTGGCAACACCGCCAGCATCTCGGCAGTCAATACCACATCTCTCACCCCCTGCCCCTGCTGCGCCTCTGCATAGCAGTATTGGACACCCAATTGCTTGACCATGCATTCATATATTTCGTTGAAGCGGTAGGGTTTGCGCACAAAGTCATCCATCCCGGCCATCAGCACTTCTTCGCGTTGCTCCATAAAGGCCGAAGCCGTGACGGCGACTATCTTCACCTCACGTCCATGGGGAAGATCGCGGATACGCTGCGTCGCCTCCAGGCCGTCCATCACCGGCATGCGCCGATCCATCCAGATCAACTGCGGGCGCCAGCTCTGGAATAGCGCTACGGCCTGCTCACCGTTCTGCGCCACCTTGACCTGGAAACCTACATTTTTCATCAGTCGGGTGAGCAGCAATTGATTGTCCATCTGGTCTTCAACGATCAAGATACGGTATTCTGGCTGGCCTGGGGCCAAGCCCACAATCTCGCCCTTGACCGTGCTTTCGGGTTTGGCGACGTTGACTAACGCGACCCGTTCCATCGGCAGTTCCACCCGGAAGATCGAGCCCTTGCCCAGGGTACTTTCGAAGCCGATCGTGCCGCCCATCAATTGCACGAATTGCCGGGCGATGGACAGGCCCAGGCCGGTGCCTTGTTGTGCCGCTATTTCGCCAAACTGCACAAACGGCTCGAAGACTCTTTTCTGGTCTGCCGCGCTGATGCCGATGCCGGAATCCTCAACCTCGATCAGCAGGCGCTGCGGCGTGGCATGCGGCTTCAAACCGAAGCGCACGGTCACACCGCCATGGTGGGTGAATTTCATCGCGTTGCCGAGCAGATTGATCAGCACCTGACGCACACGCGCCGCGTCGCCCCTGATGTAACGCGGGAATTCAGACGACTGGTCGATCAGCAGTTGTAGCCCTTTCTCTTGCGCACGCATATGCATCATGTCGGTGACATCACGCACCAGGCTGCCGAGATCAAACGGGGTAATCTCCAGTTGCGCGCGGCCAGCTTCGATCTTGGCCATTTCCAGCACGTCGTTGATCAGGGTTAGCAGGTGTTCACCGCTGCGGTTGATGATGTCGAGGTTATCGCGCTGTTGCGCTTGCAGCAGGGGATCCTTGCGCATCAAGCCGGAGAAGCCGAGAACGGCGTTCAGCGGGGTGCGCAACTCGTGGCTCATGCTCGACAGGAACACGCTCTTGGCCCGATTGGCCGCTTCGGCCGCATTGCGCGCCAGCACCAGATCGGCAGTGCGCTGCTGCACCAATTCTTCCAGGTGGTCCTTATACCGCCTAAGCTCTTCTTCCACCTTCGTGCGCTCGGTGATGTCATATATCGTGCCGACTGAACGCAACGGCTTGCCATCCTCGCGGTAATACGTCTCGCACCTTTCGTTCACGTACTTCACGCGCCCGTCCGTCATCAGCAGTCGGTGCATGATGTCATAAGGCACCTTGTTTTTGACCGAATCGATGTAGGCCTTATTCGTCAGTTCGCGGTCGTCGGGATGGATCGCGTTCAGGAAGGCATCGTAGGACGCGCCGAATTTTTCCGGATCGATTTCAAAGAGGCGATAGATTTCGTCTGACCAAATCAATACATTTTTCACCAGATCAAGCTCCCAGTTGCCCAACTTCGCAATGCGCTGGGCTTCGGCCAGGCTATGCTCGCTGCGCCGCAACTGCTCTTCGGCCAGCTTGTGCTCGGTGACGTCCTCAGATATGCCGAGAAGATAGAGCGGACTCCCATCACCAGCAAGAATAGGAATTTTTCTTGTGTGCAGATGACGTCGGCCTAAATATTTCGTATCGATGGTCTCATCCGTGATATCCAGCATTTCCCTGGTGTCGAGGATTGCCCGGTCTTTGCTTGCGAAAAAATCCGCCTGCTCTTTAGGGAAAAAATCGTGGTCGCTTTTTCCTATCAATTCATTGCGCGAATATCCGAGCAGGTCTTCAGCGGCCCGATTAAATCTTACGAAATTGAGGTGAACAGCATCCTTGACAAACACCATAATGGGAATATGTTCTATCAGGCTGTCGAGAAAATATTCGTTTTCACGCAGCGCTTGTTCGGCCCGTTTGCGTTCGGTGATGTCGCGGCCGATGGCGACGACGCCGGTCACTCCGCCCTGTTCGTCGCGCTCCACGATGACGCGTATTTGATGAACAATCGGATCCTTGCCCGATACCGGCAAAGTCAATTCAATTTCTCCGTTATTGCCGCTGGCAAGAGCAGCATCCACGGCCTGCGCGTAGCTTTCGTAACTCCCATCGGGATTGAGTTCGCGAATGCGCGTACCGAGCATTCGCGCGGCGTCAGTACCCAGGGTTTCTTCGATCACCGGGTTGACGTAAACGGTCCGTCCTTCCAGATCGTAACGGACGATGTTGTCCGGCAGATTTTCCGCCAGCGTACGAAATTTATGTTCACTTGCCCGCAGCAAACGGCTGCTTTGTTCGCGCTCGAGTTCGGCGGCAGCCCGGGTCGCTACCAGTTGCAGCAGTTGGGTGACCGGTGCACCGTTAGGAAGCGCCTTATTACTCATGACGGCGATCAGGCCTATTGGCTGACCGGTTGAATCCCACAGCGGAACACCGACAAAACTTTCTACGCCCATCCCGGGCAACAGGGAATCTTCGGGAAACAGTTGCTGGATTCCCTGTGGATAAACACAGAGTTGTCGCCCCATGACGAGTTCGCAGGGCGTGCCCTTGAGGCAATAGCGCATATTCGGTGTGATCGCGCCTTTGGCATACAACGCCACCGTCTCCGCCATGTCCGGATTTTCATCCAGTCTGTCAATCAAGACGTAATCCATATCGAGCTTTTCGCCGAGAAACTGCGCGAGCGCCTCGAAAAAAAAGTTTTCCCCGCTAGTCTGCCAGCCGCGTTGGGCGACAAATCGCAAGGCATCTTCCACCAGCTTGCGCTCGGTGATGTCTTCGATCGCAAAGGCAACGGCTTCGATTTCGCCCTGGGCATCAAAAATGGGAGCGCCGTTGATCGAAAGCAGCACGCGGTGACCATCCGGCCAGACGATGGCGTGCTGGGCATCGAAGACCGGCTGACGTGTCGCCATCACACGGCTGAACGGATGTTCGTCGTCGCGCAATGGTCCTCCGTCAACGGCCGTGGTATGCCACTCTGGCGCGTTGTAGCTGCGCAGGGTGATCTCTTGCTTGCTCAGGCCCAGGATGCTCTCGGCCTGCGGATTGGCGAACGTAATCTGACCCTGCCTGCTTACCACCGCGATGCCGACCGGGCTGGTTACCATGATGCGGCTCAGCAGCGCCTGCTCGCGACGCAGCGCTTCCTCGGCTTGCTTGCGCTCGTTGCGCGTGCGCAGCACCGTGATGCCAAATGCCAGATCGCCCGCCAGCTCTTCCAGCAGCCGCACTTCACCCGGCGTGAAGGCATCGGGCTCGGCGGAATAGATGGTGAGAGCGCCAAATGTAATTTGGCTCTCGTCCTGCAGCGGAAGCGAGATACAGGAACGATAACCACGCTGCAAGGCGCTATCGTGCCAAGGGGCAGCACGGGGGTCCGAGCCGAAATCCTGCAGGCAACTGCTCTTTGCGCTGCGGATGGCGGTGCCTGCCGGTCCGCGCCCCCGTTCTGTATCGGCCCAGGTGATGTCGGCCTGCGCCAGATACCCGTCCTCGACCCCGGCCCAAGCCACCGGACGCACGGCCTTGGCCTCATCGTTTTCGGCGAATCCCACCCACGCCATGCGGTAATCGGCCTGCTCGCAAATGATGCAGCAGATCTCGTTGAGCAGCGTCTGCTCATCCTCGACGCGCATCAGAATCTGATTGCAATTGCTGATGGCGCGCAGTTCGCGGTTCAGGCGCCGCAGAGCATCCTCGGCCCGCTTGCGCTCGCTCATATCCTGGGCCAGCACGGCCACGCCGATGATCCCTTCGCCCGTCTTGACAGGGCTGTGCGAGACCTGAAAATACTGCCGCGACCGAAGTTCTTCCCCCGAATACGATTCCTCCACGACCTGATCTCCGGCCAGCGCCCGATCAAGGTTGCGCCGGGCGGTCTCCTGATCTCCAATCACGCTCATATAGTCCAGCAAACTGTGGCCCAGCTCGATCTCGGCGCCATAGAGCGCCTTCATGGCCGCCGCGTACCCAAGGTTAAAACTGGTGTAACGGTAGTGCCGGTCGACTGAGAAAATGAGCGCATTGGCGCTGTTGATGATGCTGCGCAAAGTGGAATGCTGTTGCCCCAGCAGTCCTTCGGCCGCTTTTCTTTTGACCAGTTCTTTTCTCAAGGTCATGGTCCATGCCACGGCGATCAGTAACAAGACGAGCAAAACGACGATGGCCAGGTAGTAAGCCCGGTGTGTGATCTGCTCGCGCGTTTCAAAAACCACCTCGGTCGGTTTCCAGTTGTCGAGAATCTTCTGGTAAGTGCCGTCGGCCTTGATTGTCTGCAGGGCATGGTTGATGGCCGCAAGCAGTTTTGTATTGCCTTTTCGTACCGCAAGGCAAGAGTAGGAAAATGCGATCGGCTCGCCGCTGACCTTGATGTTTCGCAACTTGTTTTTTGCAAGAATGTAAGAGCCGACCCGGTAATCCACCACCACGGCATCGATCGCGCCATCATTGAGCAATTTGAAGCCGGCAAGAAAATCGGGAATGATGGTTAACGGAACCAGCGGATTCTTTTCCAACAGCTCGCGCGGCAGACCGCCAGATTCGACGCCAACGCGCATGCCGCGAAGACTCGACAGGCCTGATATTCCAACTTTGCCGGTACTGGTGAAGATTGAAAATTGAGACTCCAGCAGGGGCTCCGAAAAGTCGTAGATCTTCTTTCGCGCTTCGCTCTCGTTGATTTGAATCAGGGCATCGGCTTGCCCCCGCGCCACTAGCGCCTGTGCCTCCAGCCAATCCATGGCCCTGACTTCCAACGGCTGCGGAATATGTTTTGCGAGCGCCTGGACGATGTCAACCGCGACTCCGGCTGGCGTCGCGTTGTCCAGATAAACCACCGGCGCAATATTTTTGTTGCCGAGGAAAAGCAGTCTGGCATTGCCAGGCGTTTCGGCAAATGCAACGGAAAGTGCAAACAGGTTGATCAAGGCGCTGACAAGAGCAGGCAGTACCCATTTGCCTGGAAACAGAAATTCCTGTCTCTTGATATTCGTCTTCACTTTCTTTCCTGGTCGCCTCTCAATTGAAGATTGATCGTTCAGCAATCGTTCCGTGGCAAGTCATGCCGTTAAAACTGGCTGTCGCGCCGCAAAGAAAATGCGCTATCGCCACTCTTAGGTCAAATTTGACAAAAACTGCGTCACCATTGGACTCGCATACTCTCCTAAAGTGGACCCCATTGTCAAGACAATTTCTCAGTCAACTCCAAGGTCAGCAACCTCGCCGCGGCGCCAACCGTGGCCGAACACCCGGAGCTGGAAGCCAGCTCTTTTTCGCTATGCCCGCGATGCCTTACCAGACGCTGTTTACTGCGGCCAGCAGCTACACCGACCGGCTGATTCTCAACGCCGGCTTTGACGCGCAGCGGGTCAGCCCGCAGCACGCGCACGCACTGGCGCAACACATGCAAGAGATTTTGATTGCCAGCAGCAAAGCCGATCAACAACCAAACGTTCAGATGTGCTGACCGCGCACACGCAGATCAGCCAATTGCTCGCTGGAGCATTCCAGGCGGCTGGCCAAAATACCTGCAATATTGCGGTAAATGATGTGCGCGCTTTCTGGATTGGCATCAACCTGCGCCCGGTCAAAGCGCATGATGTTGCTGTCTTTGAGCGCGCGCACCGTGGCTGAGCGCACGCGTCGGCCGACCAGCGCCATTTCGCCAAAGCAATGCCCCGGCGCCAATCGGGCCAGCTCCACCGCAGGCGTTTGCGGCCCTTTTTCGATCCGCACCTGGCCGCCAATCAGCACATAAAAAGCGTCACCCAGCTCGCCCTCGGCACACACCACAGCGCCCGCCGGCACCGAAAAATGCTGCGCCAGCGCCAACGTGCGCGTCAGGCAGTCGGCCGACATGCCGCTGAAAATGGGCACACGCTGCCTGATTTTTTGCACCATCGCCGGGTCCAACTGTACGGCAACGGCACGCGGCAACACCTGCGCCCGAACGTTCTCGGCCGACAACTGGACGATGGCTGGGTCAATCTTCATGGATCACCATATTAACCGTCGGGAGCATCCAAATCTGCCGGGGCTGCCAAAGCGTCGGCCAAACCGCCACTGCGCCAGACCTTTTGCGCTACCGCCTGGCGCAACACGCCGGCCTGCGGCAGCACCAGCGTCAATTTGGTTTTGGCGCGGGTGATGCCGGTGTAAAGCAGCTCACGCGTTAGCACCGGCGCCATACGCTCGGGCACCACCAAAGCGACATGGTCAAACTCGGAACCCTGCGACTTGTGCACCGTCATCGCCAGCACGGTTTCAACCGCATCCAGGCGACTGGGCAGCACCCAGCGCACGCCAACTGACACTGCCCCAGTGTTGTCGGAAAAGGCCACGCGCAAGCCGCGCGCGGTCGGCAGGCACAGGCCCACGTCACCGTTCATCAGACCCAAGTGGTAGTCGTTGCGCGTGACCATTACCGGGCGACCAATGTACCAGCCCGCTGGGGCAAAACCCAGCGCGCGCGCCAGCAGTTGGTTGATCGCCAGTACACCCCACGGCCCTTCACGCAGTGCGCACAGCACCTGAAAGCGGCCAAAAGCGTGCAGCAATTCTCTGGCCTGCGCGTCGTCGCACACAGCCGTGGGCAAGCGGTCGCACCAGAGCTGCCAGGCGGCGCGCGCCAGGTCTGCCAGCGTTGACATTAGTGCTGGTGCTGGTGCTGGTGCTGACGTTCTCATGACGCCCGACAAACCAATCTGATGGGTTAAGCGGGTCAAGCGGGTCACGCTGGCCGGGGTATCGGCCAACCACAACGGCGTGGTGTCCAGCAATTCGGCCACGGCCGCGCGATCCCCGGCGTTGACCGCGCTGGCCCACTGGCCAATCACGCTGCTGGCGGCAAAGCGGTGGCTGTAGCGCAGCATCACCGTGCGTTGCGCCAACGCGGAACCAGGCCCGGCCCAGGCGCTGATGTCCTGCCCGGTGGCGGTTCGAACCCAGGCCACGGTCTCGGCGTTGTAGCCACCCGCCGGGGCACCTTGACACAACTGGCCAAGCACCGCGCCCGCTTCCACCGATGCCAGTTGGTCTTTGTCGCCTAGCAAAATCAGGCGGGCGCTGACCGGCACGGCGGCCAGCAGGCGCACCATCAGCTCCAGGTCGATCATCGACGCCTCATCGACCACCACCACATCGAGCGCCAGCGCGGGGGGGGCACCGATCTGCAAGGCCGAACGCACCTTCAACAATTTGTGCAAGGTCTGCGCCTGGGTCGGGATCTGCGCCTGCAGTTGCGCGGGTAGCCGCTGCACCGCGCTGGCAATTGACTCGCCCAGCCGTGCTGCCGCTTTGCCGGTAGGTGCTGCCAACGCTATGCGCAGCGGTTGCGCCGCCTGCGACTGCAACAACGCCAGCAGCCGCACCACAGTGGTGGTTTTGCCGGTGCCGGGGCCGCCGGTGATGAGGGTGAGGCAGCCACGGGCAGCCAGCGCGCAGGCTACTTTTTGCCAGTCTGGCGACGCGGCACTGAGCGGATCAAACAGCGCATCCAATGCTGATGCCAGCGACGCAGCGTCGGCATCGGGCTGTGCCAGGCGAGCTTCGATGACGCTACGGATGCTTTGCTCGGCCTGCCAATTGCGGCGTAAGTACAGGCGCGCGCCGTCCAGCACCAGCGGACTGCCGGGGCCCTGCGTCCACGGCAGGCTGGGCGCGGCTGCCACTAAATCGGCCGGCAACTGCACTTGCTGGCGAGCGTCCCAGCCCAGCGCCGCCACACCCTGCTCGGCCAGCAAATCCAAATCCAGGCAGGCATGACCACGACCGTATTGGTGACTAGTCAGCGCAGCCAGCATCGGGTGGCGCGGGTCGCTGGATGGCAGCGAGGCGTTCAAAAATTCGGCCAAGGCCAGGTCCAGCGCGGTCAGCGGCAAGGGCACTGGATTGCGGATCGAGTCCGCAATGACAACCGATGCGGTGGCGTTGCGGGCCTGGTCAAGCATGATCGTCATGTGGATGATCCTGCCAGCGCGGGTTGCGACAAGGCTGCGTCCAGCACGTCGATCAGCGCACGCGGCGGGGTAATGGCCAAGAGACCTGCGCCGCTCTGATCGACACCGCGCACAAACCAGTACAGGGCGCCACCCAGGTGCCGGTCAAAGTTGTAATCGGCCAGGCGGCTTTTCAGCAGGCGGTGCAGCGCCAGCACATACAACACGGCTTGCACGTCGTAGCGGTGCGCCAGCATGGCGGCTTGCAACGTGGCCGGGGCGTAGTCGCTCAAGCGGTTGGACTTGTAGTCAAGCACGTAATAGCGCCCGGCGCACTCAAACACCAGATCCATAAACCCGGTCAACAGGCCTTCGAGCGTGCGCGGCTGCAAGGCAGCGCGAGGCTGACCGGGCCATACCTGCTGACTGATGCGTTGATCCAGCCAGGCGCTACCCAGACGCTGCACCGGCAGGGTAAAGCCCATCTCTGACCAATAACAACCGGGCTTCAATGATCCTAACTGCCATAGAGTGCTCGCCACCCTGGAACATGAAAGAAGGTTGTCATTGCGGACTTGATCCGCAATCCACGGCTTCAAATTCATGGATACCGGGTCGTAGCCCGGTATGACAGCCTGTTCCTTCACGTTATTAATAGCTGTTCGCGCTTGATTCATAAGGGCTAGAGGCCAATTTGTCATCAGGATTTGCGCTACCCAGGATTCCAGCAGAGCTTGTTGCTCAGGTGTCAACGCGGCACGCTGGCTGGCGCGCGATAACTGGCTGGCCCAGGCGCTGCGCAGGTTGGCATCCAGCGCATCGGCCGTTTGGGCTGCGGGCCAGCCGTGTTCGGCCTGCCACTCAAGCAAGTCATGCAGCAGCGTGCCGTAACTGCTCCCTGCGGGGAAGGCATTGAATTGGACCTCTGGCACGAACAGCTCGCTGACGGCTGGGGTTGCTGGCTGCAGGACCTCAGTCACCGCGCTGTCAAGCTGGGCATCGGCCACGCGCTGATCGCGGTCGCTGCCCACGCCGACCGCCTCTTGCAGGTCACGCGTCAAGGCGCTGAAGCTGGCACTCCACCAATTGCGTCGCAGCACGCGCTGGGCCGGTAGCGCACCTTGTGGCACTTTGACGGGCAGCGCCGGCGCATAGATCATGTCACTGGCTGCCGGCGCGGTTTGCACGGCAATGTCAGCACACCCCCAGGTGGCCAGGCGCTGCGCCAGATCGTCTGGCGTGCTACGAGCAAGCAGTTTGGACAAGGCACTTTTGACCTCTGGTTTTTTACCTTCAACATCGCCGCTGACCTGTGCCACACCCAGCCACAAGGCACGCTGGGCGCGCGTCAGGGCCACGTACAACAGGCGAACGTCTTCCGCCAAGCGCTCGGCGTCGGGGCGACTGCTGGCCTGGGTCTCGGCCCGGTAACTGGACAGGAATGGCAAAAACACCAGCGGGTACTGCAACCCCTTGGACTTGTGCAGTGTCACCACTTGCACCAGTTCGGCATCACTCTCCAAGCGCAGTTGCGCGGTCTCGGCATTGGCGGCCGGGCGACGCAACTGCGCTTCCAAATGACGCAACAGCGCGCCCTCGCCTTGCAGCGAGCTGCTGGCGGCTTGCAGCAGCTCGCCCAGGTGCAGCACATTGGTCAGAGCGCGCTCACCGGCGGCGCCTTGTTGAAGTAACCGTTGCGCCAATCCCTGCTCGTGCAGCAAGCGGTGCAACATCGGCAACACGCCCTGGCTGCGCCAGAGCTGCTGCCAGGTTAAAAAGCGCTCGACCTGCGTGTCCCATGCGGCCTCGTCACGCAGCAGCGCATCGAGCTCGGGCCAG
>JAQTSL010000305.1 GCA_028711355.1 Rhodoferax sp. | reverse complement strand
GGGTGGATGTGCTGATCGCCGATAGTTCTTATACCCAAGCGGAATATCAGGCCAAGCGCGGCTGGGGCCACGGCACTTTTCAATCCAGCATCCAGTTCGCTCGGCAGGCCGGTGCCAGGACGCTGTTTTGTACCCACCACGAGCCAACACGTACCGACGACGCGTTGGAGGCCGTGTTTGAGCAGGCTCTCAAAGATCACCCGCATCAGCCGGGTGACCCCATGTATCGGCTGGCCCGCGAAGGTGAAGCTTTCGAGTTTTAGCCAGTGCAAAAAATTTCACGTGGTGGCGGTTGGGCGCTGTTTGACGTGTCGCAGACGCGCCAGATCGAGGTACTGGCTGCCAGCCAGTTGCCATCCAACGCATTGATGCAGCGCGCCGGACTGGCGGTAGCGCGGCTGGCACTAGCGGTAGCACCGCACGCCCGACAAGTCTGGGTCGCCTGTGGACCTGGCAACAACGGTGGCGATGGTCTGGAGGCGGCGCTGCACTTGCACCGCTGGGGCAAGGCGCCGTGGGTAACTTGGTTGGGCCAGAGCGAGCGCTGCCCACCTGACGCGGCAATGGCGCTTGAGCGCCTGCAGCAAGCCGGTATCCGCTGCCAATCCGGCGCCCCCGAGCAGCCCGACCTCTGTATCGACGCGTTACTTGGCATCGGTGCCCAACCGCGCGAGCCGCAAGGCGTGCTGGCCGATCACATCCGCAAAGTCAACGCCAGCACAGCAACCGTTGTGGCGGTTGACGTTCCAAGCGGCCTGAACGCAGACACCGGACAAGGCAGCGCCCTGCGGGTGCAGGCGCACCATACCCTGAGTTTGCTCACGCTCAAACCCGGCTTGTTCACCGCTGGCGGACGCGACGCGACCGGCATGGTCTGGCTAGACACCCTGGGCGTCCCGCCCGAGCAGTTGTCGGTCGGTGCACCGGTCGCCCGACTGCCAGCCAAGCCAGCGCTGTTGCCGCGTCGCCACGCATCTCACAAAGGCGATTTCGGCGACGTAGCCGTGGTGGGTGGAGCCCGTGGCATGACCGGCGCCGTACTGCTTGCCGCCACTGCGGCCCTGCACGCGGGCTGTGGCCGCGTGTTTGCCGGTTTGCTGGACGAAGCGGCGCTGGCAGTGGACGCGTCGCAGCCCGAGATCATGTTTCGCGCGATTGACGCACTCGCTCTGGAGCAGATGGTGAGCGTTTTCGGGTGCGGAGGCGGCACCTTGCCAAGTTCCTTGATATCGCGCATTCTGAGGTCGCCAGCGCCCATCGTCATTGACGCCGATGCCATTAATTCAATTGCATCTGACGCCGCCATGCAGTCGCTGCTGGTGGTGCGTGGTCAGCAACATCAATGTACCGTGCTGACACCGCACCCACTGGAAGCGGCGCGTTTGCTGGGTTGGACCACGCAGCAGGTGCAGTCCGATCGACTGACGGCTGCCAGTCATTTGAGCCAGCGCTATGCCTGCACCGTCGTGCTCAAAGGTTCGGGTAGCGTGATCTGCGCTCCCCATGAGACCACCGTCGTCAACAACACCGGCAATGCCCGGCTAGCAACTGCCGGCAGCGGCGACGTACTGGCCGGCATGGTGGGTGCCGCGCTGGCGCAGGGCAAATCAGCCTTCAACGCCACCTGCACCGCTGTTTACCGACACGGTGAATTGGCTGATCAGTGGCCGACCCACGAGCCCCTGACCGCTGGCGCGCTGGCCCACGCGCTTTCACTTTGGTAGGAGGTTACCATCTTAAATAGTTGGGGTCAGAGCACGTCGCTGCGGGAGTGGTCTGACCCGCAAGTTTTCAAGTTTAGTTGGGGTCAGAGCATATCGCTGAGCGTGTGGTCTGACACGCAAGTTTTAATCAGTTGGGGTCAGAGCACGTCGCTGCGCGAGTGGTCTGACCCGCAAGCTCTTAGGAAAGAAAAAGCCCCTGAGAAGGGGCTTTTGTTGGATCAACGTGCCGAATGCAGACACATTATTTTTTATGGTATGGTGCCCAGGAAGGGACTCGAACCCCCACGAAGTTACTCGCTAGTACCTGAAACTAGTGCGTCTACCAATTCCGCCACCTGGGCCTTTCAGGAAAGTGAGAGATTGTATCAAAACTATTAAACATTCCAGCGTCCTGCTGGATGAAGTTGACGGAGTTGTGCTGGGGCATCGCGACGGACATGGGTTCGTGATTCGCGATGACGGTGAGGCCGATATTTACCTGCCGCCCAATGAAATGCGCGCGGTATTGCACAAGGATCGGGTCAAGGCACGCGTTGTGCGCAGTGACC
Organism: Rhodoferax sp.; assembly: GCA_028711355.1. Lineage (GTDB taxonomy): Bacteria > Pseudomonadota > Gammaproteobacteria > Burkholderiales > Burkholderiaceae_C > Rhodoferax. The sequence goes on along the minus strand of JAQTSL010000305.1, from coordinate 1,962 downwards.
GCAAAGGCCGCCCCGAAGGACGCGTCGTTGAGATCATCGAACGCAGTAACCAGGTCATCATTGGCCGTTTGTTGCACGAAAGCGGCATCTGGATTGTCGCGCCCGAGGACAAGCGCTATGGACAGGATGTGATGATCCCGAAGGCTGCCACCGGTCTGGCACAGGCCGGACAGGTAGTGGTGGTCGAATTGACCGAACCCCCGGCGCTATTTGGTCAGCCCGTCGGGCGTATCAAGGAGGTGCTGGGCGACATTGATGATCCGGGTATGGAAATCGAGATTGCGGTCCGCAAATACAGCGTACCGCACGAGTTTTCCGAGGCCTGCATGGCGCAGGCACGGGCCTTGCCAGATAAGGTTCTGCCGCAGGACAAGAGCCAACGCGTGGACCTGACCGACGTGCCGCTGGTCACCATCGATGGTGAAGACGCACGCGACTTTGACGATGCCGTTTATTGCGAGCCGACCCGCGTCGGCAAGGGCCGGTCAGCCGTGCCGGGCTGGCGCTTGCTGGTGGCGATTGCCGATGTCAGTCACTATGTAGAAAACGGTTCTGCTATCGACATTGACGCCTACGAACGCGCCACCAGTGTTTATTTTCCGCGCCGCGTCATCCCGATGCTGCCCGAGAAGCTGTCCAATGGCCTGTGTTCACTCAATCCAGAGCTTGAGCGGCTGTGCATGGTGTGTGACATGGTGGTGACCCAAGACGGCGAGGTGTCGGCCTATCAGTTCTATCCAGCGGTGATGTGGAGCCACGCACGGTTTACCTATACCGAAGTTGCCGCCATTTTGGCCAACACCAAAGGGCCGCAAGCAACCCGGCGCAAGGACCGCATCGGCGATCTGATCAATCTGCACGACGTCTATCACGCGCTACTGAAGTCGCGCACACGCCGTGGTGCGGTGGACTTTGAAACAGTAGAAACGCAGATCGTATGCGATGAAGCCGGACACATCGAAAAAATCATGCCACGCACCCGTAACGATGCGCACAAGCTGATTGAAGAAGCCATGCTCGCTGCCAATGTCTGTAGCGCAGATTTCATTGCGCAGGGCAAACATCCGGGCTTGTACCGGGTGCATGAGGGTCCAACCCCTGAAAAAAAGGAAATCCTGCGCAATTATCTGAAAGTGACCGGTGTCGGGCTGACGATCAGTGATGACCCATCACCGGGTGAATTCCAGGCCATTGCCAATGCCACCAAAGACCGTCCCGATGCCGCGCAAATCCATTCGATGCTGCTGCGTTCGATGCAACAGGCGATTTATACGCCGATCAATAGCGGCCATTTCGGGCTGGCTTTTGAGGCTTACACACATTTCACTAGCCCGATCCGGCGCTACCCCGACCTGCTGGTGCATCGGGTCATCAAAGCCATCTTGGCCAAGGGCAAATACCAGCTTCCCGTATTGCCAACGCCAGGTGAGGCGCATGCCAAGCTGAGCAAACGCCTGGAAAAAAATCTGGCTTCACGGGTGCGTGCGCCAGAGCAAAAGCCGCGCAAGCTCAGCGCTGAAATGCAAGCTTGGCAGGCCGCAGGCATGCATTGCAGCGCCAACGAGCGTCGTGCCGATGAGGCCAGTCGCGATGTGGAAGCCTGGCTCAAGTGCAAGTACATGCGCGAGCACCTGGGTGAAGAATACGGCGGAGTCGTCAGCTCGGTCACCAGTTTTGGACTGTTTGTTACGCTTGATGCCATGTACGTCGAGGGCCTGGTTCACATTACCGAATTGGGTGGCGAATATTTCCGTTTTGACGAAATCCGCCAGGAACTGCGCGGAGAACGCACCGGCCTGCGTTACGCACTTGGGTCGCGCGTGCGGGTGCAGGTCAGCCGGGTCGATCTGGACGGCCGACGCATCGATTTTCGGCTGGTGACCGAGGGGGGTAATCTGACCGCAGCAGCACCCAGAGAAACCGGCCGTAACGAACGGGTGAGTTCTGATAACGACCCGGAGC
>JAQTSL010000033.1 GCA_028711355.1 Rhodoferax sp. | reverse complement strand
GGTCTTTATCGACCGGGGTGTATTGCTGGCCGGCCGGGTTGTAAATGCCAATCTGGCGAAACAGCCCTTCCATGCCAAAGGTACGGGCTTCATCGACCAAAATCGGCACCACACGTTGGCCTAACGCCTGATCGCGCAGCAACTGGGTGATGAAGCGCACATAGGCTTGGGTGGTGGAGATTTCGCGCCCTTCGGGGGTGGGTTCCAGAACCGCCTTGAAAGTCTCGATCGACGGCACCGTAAAGTGCTCATCGGCCTGGGTGCGGCGATGCGGCAGGTAGCCGCCCAGCGCTTGGCGGCGCGCGTGCAGGTAGCGCATCTCGGGCGTGTCGTCGGCCGGTTTGTAAAACGGAATGTCTTTGATCTGGCTGTCGGGGATCGGGATGTTGAAACGGTCCCGAAACGTTTTGATGTCCTCGTCGGTGAGCTTTTTGGTTTGGTGCACGTTGTTTTTGCCCTCGCCGCTCTTGCCCATGCCAAAACCTTTGACGGTCTTGATTAGCAACACACTGGGCTGGCCCTTGTGGTTCACCGCTTTGTGATACGCCGCATAGACTTTTTGTGGGTCGTGACCGCCGCGACGCAAGTTCCAGATGTCGTCGTCACTCATCTTGGCCACCATCGCAAGCGTCCTGGGGTCGCGGCCAAAGAAGTTTTTGCGCACAAAGGCACCGTCGTTGGCTTTGAAGGCCTGGTAGTCGCCGTCGAGCGTGTCCATCATCACTTTGCGCAGGGCACCGTCTTTGTCGCGCGCCAGCAGCGGGTCCCAGTTGCTGCCCCACAGCAACTTGATAACGTTCCAGCCGGCGCCGCGGAAGGTACCTTCCAGTTCCTGGATGATCTTGCCGTTGCCCCGCACCGGGCCATCCAGCCGTTGCAGGTTGCAGTTGATGACAAACACCAGGTTGTCCAGGCCCTCGCGGGCGGCCAGACCGATCGCACCCAAGGATTCGACCTCGTCCATCTCACCGTCGCCACAAAACACCCAGACCTTGCGGTTGGCGGTGTCGGCGATGCCACGGGCGTGCAGGTATTTCAAAAAGCGCGCCTGGTAAATCGCCATCAGCGGGCCCAAGCCCATCGACACCGTGGGAAATTGCCAGAACGACGGCATCAGCTTGGGGTGCGGGTAGCTTGAGAGGCCCTTGCCACCGGTTTCCTGGCGAAAGTGCAGCAACTGCTCTTCGGTCAAACGGCCTTCTAGATAGGCACGGGCATAGACGCCGGGCGCCACGTGGCCCTGGATGTAGATGCAATCGCCACCATGGTCGGCGCTTTCGGCGTGCCAGAAGTGGTTAAAACCGGCGCCAAACATGTGCGCTAAAGAAGCAAAGCTGCCGATGTGACCGCCCAAGTCGCCACCGTCTTCGGGGTGATGGCGATTGGCCTTGACCACCATCGCCATGGCGTTCCAGCGCATGTAGGCGCGCAGGCGTTCCTCGATTTCGATGTTGCCGGGGCAGCGTTCTTCCTGGTCGGGCTCGATCGTGTTGACATAGCCGGTGTTGGCTGAGAACGGCATATCCAGGCTGCTTTGGCGGGCGTGCTCGAGCAACTGCTCCAGCAAGAAATGAGCGCGCTCGGGGCCTTCTTTGTCGATAACGGCGCTCAGGGCGTCCATCCATTCGCGGGTTTCCTGGGTGTCGAGGTCGGGGCTGGCGTGGGTGCCGTGTGGCTCGGGCAGAGCGTGCATGCGTGTCTCCTGTTATTGATGCGACTGATGTTAGTGGAAAAGGCGTGTGTTGTCGCAGATCAAATTTTATAGAGAAATTTACACTTTTTCAAATTGTGTTTTATGTTTTCATAATATGAATTATGAAGCGAGTTATCGATACGGTAGAAACCCTACACTTAAGCCATGTCAATTGAACGCACCGAAGCAACTGTTCGCAGCACCGCCTTGACGCCTTTATTTAGCCTGAACCGCTGGTGGAAAGCCCAGTCGCCGCAGCGTCAGGACCGTTACGCCATGCTGGCGCCACTGGCGGCGGTGGCGCTGTTTTTTGCCGCCATCCTGGCCGCCTTTTCCTACCTGCGTTTTGAGGAAATTGCACGCGAACGCGAAGCCATCCATCGTGACGTGGAATACACCCAACAACGGCTGCGCCTTCGGTTGCTGGAGCAGCAAGAGCAATTTATGCGGTTCGCACACGAAATCGCGAGCCGGGAAGTCAGCTACAACGATTTCATGGTGCGCGCCGAGGCACTGGCCAACCAATTCCCGGAAATGCAAAGCCTGGCCTGGGTTGACGACAAATTGCGCGTGCGCGTGCGCTACGACCCGCACGATGATTTCAAATGGACGCAACGCGCTACCACGCAAATTGATGCAGAAGAGTTCCAGCAAAATTTCAGGTTGGTGCGCGACCTGCTGGTGCCGGTGTATTCGACGCCCCACAAACTCCCTGACGCCCCGACCCGACTGCAACTGCACATGCCTTTGATCGACAAAACCAAATTCAAAGGGGTGCTGCTGGTGGTCTATCCCATCGACGCCGTGTTCCGGTACGGCATTCCGAACGAAATCAGCGCCAAATACGCGATCTCTTTTCACGACGCCGACGGCAAGGCACTGGCCGGAACGACACTGTCCGAAAAGACCCTGACACGCAACCCGCTGCCCTGGTCCGACCCGGTCAACGGCTATGAATTGCCGATTTCGCCAATCGGCAACGGTTTGACAATTCGCGGCCAAGCGTATCGCACGTCGCCTGGTGTGATCGGTAGCGCGCTGTTTTGGCTGGTGATGGTGCTCAGCGTGGTGACCGCCTGGCTGCTGCTGGCCAACTGGCGCCATACGCGTCGGCGCATCCAGGCGCAAGATGCGCTGGTGCAGGAAACTGCCTTCAGGCGCGCCATGGAAAACTCCATGCTCACCGGTATGCGTGCGCTGGACATGGCCGGCAAGATCACCTACGTCAACGCCGCTTTCTGCCAGTTGACCGGTTGGAGCGAAGCAGAATTGATCGGCAAAACCGCACCGTTTGCGTACTGGCCAGAGGACGACCATGAAATACTCAAGACCCGGTTGGCCGAGGAACTGGCTGGCCGGATTGAACCCAGCGGTATTCAGTTCCGGGTCAAGCGCAAAGACGGCAGCATCATCGACGCACGCCTGTACGTGTCGCCGCTGATTGACGCCTTTGGCCAGCAAACCGGCTGGATGACGTCGATGACAGACATCACCGAACCGAACCGGGTGCGTGACCAGTTGGCAGCATCGCACGAGCGCTTCACAGCCGTGCTGGAGGCGTTGGACGCTTCAATTTCGGTGGCGCCGCTGGGCAACAACGAGCTGTTGTTTGCCAATAAGTTGTACCGGCTGTGGTTTGGCGGTGATGTGCAGGGGCATCTGCAACTGATCGCCGAAGCGGGCGTGCCTGAACCGGTCGCCCGCGACGAATCGCAAGACACGGTTGACGTTTTTGCTGGTCTGCCGACCGAGGAACTACCCGAAAAGGAAACCGAAAGTGCCGAGATTTACCTGGGCAGTCTGGGCCGCTGGCTAGAGGTGCGAACCCGTTATCTGAGCTGGGTCGATGGCCGCTTGGCGCAGATGGTGATTGCAACCGACATCACGGCACGGCGCGAAGCCGAAGAACAATCGCAGGTGCAAGCCGACCGGGCCCAGACCTCCAGCCGCCTGATCACCATGGGCGAGATGGCTTCCAGCGTGGCACATGAACTTAACCAGCCGCTGACCGCCATCAACAACTACTGCAACGGCATGGTATCGCGCATTCAGGCGGAACAAATCACGCGCGACGAATTGCTCAGCGCACTGGAAAAAACGGCGCGCCAGGCGAATCGGGCCGGACAGATCATCCAGCGCATCCGCTCTTTCGTCAAACGCAGTGAACCCAATCGCACACCGTCCAACGTCAACACCATCGTCAACGAAGCGGTGGAATTGGCTGAAATTGAAATGCGTCGGCGTAATGTCCGACTGACACAGTATGTTGCGCCGCACCTGCCCAACTTGTTGGTCGATCCGATCCTGATTGAACAGGTGCTGCTCAATCTGCTGAAAAACGCGGCCGAGGCGATCGACGCCGCGCAGCGCCCATCAGCGCAACGACTGGTCAAACTGCGCGTGGTACCGATCGTGGTTGAAAGCAAACCGGTGGTCGAGTTTTCTGTGACCGATTCCGGGTCGGGCATCGCACCCGACGTGATGGATCGGTTGTACGAAGCTTTCTACTCGACCAAGCAGGACGGCATGGGAATTGGGCTAAGTCTGTGCCGCTCGATCGTCGAGTCGCACAAGGGGCGGATGAAAGCTCAGAACATCTACAATGCCGAACTGGTTTCCGGCTGCAGCTTTACCTTCTGGATTCCCCGGCAGGATGTTCCGACTGGACCGCCAAAAGTACGTTCCGAACAACAAGGACTTCAGGTTTCGCTATGAGTTTGATCCCCAAAAAAGGCACTGTTTATGTCGTTGATGATGACGAAGCCGTGCGCGATTCGCTGCAATGGATGCTGGAGGGCAAAGACTACCGGGTGCGCTGTTTTGATTCGGCCGAATCTTTTCTGAGCCGTTTTGACGCCAACGAGGTGGCCTGCCTGATCGTCGATATCCGCATGGGTGGCATGACCGGCCTGGAGCTGCAAGACCGCCTGCTGGAAAGCCATTCGCCGCTGCCGCTATCCTTCATTACCGGCCACGGCGACGTTCCGATGGCGGTTGATACCATGAAAAAAGGCGCTATGGATTTCATCCAGAAGCCGTTTAACGAAGAAAAGCTGGTGCCCCTGGTGGAGCGGATGCTGGAACAGGCCAATGCGGCCTTTGCTGAGTATCAGAACGCTCTTAGCCGCGACGCGCTGATGGCACGCCTGACGCTGCGTGAATCGCAGGTGCTAGAGCGCATTGTGGCGGGCCGCCTGAACAAACAGATCGCCGACGACCTGGGCATCAGCATCAAGACGGTTGAGGCGCACCGCGCCAATATCATGGAAAAGCTCAGTGCTAATACGGTAGCTGACCTGCTAAAAATCGCGCTGGGCCCGAACGGCAACAGGGGCTGAGGGCCAAGCTCATTTCGCTATTTTTATAATAGTTATTTACGCCCGCTGCGTATGTACTGGCGGGCTTTTTTATTGATGGATTTGATATGACTAACACAACCCCTGGCGCCCACATCATCGACGGTGTTGCGCTGTCCAAACAATTGCGGGCCCAGGTCACCCAACGCGTGCAAGCACTCAAGGCCCGCGGCATCACGCCCGGACTGGCAGTGATTTTGGTGGGCGAAAACCCGGCCAGCCAGGTCTATGTGCGCAACAAGGTCAAGGGCTGCGAAGACTGCGGCTTTTATTCGGTGCTGGAAAAGTACGACACCGACATGTCTGAGGCCGCGCTGCTCGAGCGCATTGACACGCTCAACCGCGACCCGACCATCCACGGCATTCTGGTGCAACTGCCGGTGCCCAAGCAGATCGACGCCAACAAGGTCATTGAGGCGATCTCGCCGGCCAAAGACGTTGATGGTTTTCATATCGCCAGCGCGGGCGCTTTGATGACCGGTATGCCCGGCTTTGTGCCGTGCACACCGTACGGCTGCATGAAGATGCTTGAATCGATTGGCTACGACTTGCGTGGCAAACACGCAGTGGTGATTGGCCGCTCCAACATTGTGGGTAAGCCGATGGCCTTGCTGCTGCTGCAAAAAAACGCCACCGTCACCATCTGCCACAGCGCCACGCGTGACCTCAAAGCCATGACCTTGCAGGCTGACGTGATCGTCGCTGCGGTGGGCAAGCGCAATGTGCTGACCGCTGACATGGTCAAGCCCGGCGCCGTGGTGCTGGATGTTGGCATGAATCGCAATGACGAGGGCAAGCTGTGCGGCGACGTTGACTTTGAAGGCGTGCGCCAGGTCGCTGGTTGGATCACCCCCGTGCCCGGTGGTGTCGGCCCAATGACCATCACCATGCTGCTGGTCAATACGCTGGAATCTGCCGAGCGCGCCGCAGCTTGACGCAATGACCAATTTATTAAACAACCCGCTACTAGATTTTGACGGCCTGCCCGGCTTTGATGCCGTCACGCCAGCGCAGGTAGAACCCGCCATCGACGCGCTACTGGCCCAAGCTGATGCAGCGCTGGCGACGGTGATTGCCCCTGACTTTGCGCCCAGTTGGAACGCCATCGCCCGCGAGTTGGATGTGGCCACCGAGCAGTTGTCGCGCGCCTGGGGTGTCGTCAATCACTTGAACAGCGTCTGCGACACCACCGAACTGCGCGCTGCCTACAACGCGGTGCTACCGCGCGTGACCGAGTTTTATACCCGGCTGGGCGCTGACGATCGGCTGTACGCCAAATACCGCGCCATCGACGCCGCCACGCTCAACCCGGCGCAGCAGCAGGCCCTGCGCAACGCGCTACGCAACTTCAAGCTCGGCGGGGCCGACTTGCAAGGCCAAGCCAAAGTCCGCTTTGCCGAGATCGCCGAGCGGCAAGCCGCACTGAGCCAAAAATTCAGCGAAAACACGCTTGACGCCACCGATGCTTTCACCTATCTGGCGACCGAGGCCGAGATGGCGGGCGTGCCGGCCGACATCGCCGCCGTTGCGCGCGAAGCGGCCGAACAGACTGGCGCGCAAGGCTACCGTCTCACATTGAAGCTACCGTGCTACCTGCCGGTGATGCAGTTTGCCCACAGCCGCGCGCTGCGCGAAACCCTTTACCGCGCTTACGTCACCCGGGCCTCCGACCAGGCCGACGCTGCGGGCCAGGTGTTCGATAACACGGCCGTCATGCACGAGCTGCTGGCGCTGCGCCAGGAAGAAGCCGCGCTGCTTGGTTTTGCCAACTTTGGCGAGCTCTCCTTGGCACCCAAAATGGCCAACTCGCCCGCGCAGGTGATCGACTTTCTGCGCGACCTGGCGCACCGGGCCCGAGCGTTTGCCGAGCAGGACGTAGCCGACCTGCGGGCCTTTGCCCGCGAACACCTGAAGCTGGACCAACCCCAGCCCTGGGACTGGCCTTTTATCAGCGAAGAACTGAAGCAAGCGCGCTACGCTTTCAATGAGCAAGAGGTCAAGCAATACTTTAGCCTGCCCAAGGTGTTGGACGGTCTTTTCAAGATCACCGAGACGCTGTTTGAAGTAGCCATCCGCGAAGACCAGGCACCCGTGTGGGCCCCCGGGGTGCGGTTTTTCCGCATCGAGCGCAGCGGCGCACCAGGCCAGGCACCGGCGCTGATCGGGCAGTTTTACCTGGACCCGAGTGCACGCACCGGCAAGCGCGGCGGCGCTTGGATGGACGACGTGCGCGCACGCTGGTTGCGCCCGGACACGCAAATACTGCAAACGCCGGTAGCGCACCTGGTCTGCAACTTCGCCAGCGCCGTCAATGGCAAGCCGGCCCGGCTGACACACGACGACGTCACCACGCTGTTTCACGAATTCGGCCACGGCCTGCATCACCTGCTGACGCAAGTCGATGAGCGTGATGTGTCGGGCATCAGCGGTGTCGAATGGGACGCGGTCGAATTACCCAGCCAATTCATGGAAAATTTTTGCTGGGAATGGAGCGTGTTGCAGCACCTGACGGCGCACGTCGATACGGGCGAACCATTGCCGCGCGCGCTGTTTGACAAGATGCTGGCCGCCAAAAACTTCCAGAGCGGACTGCAAACCCTGCGCCAGATCGAGTTTTCGCTATTTGATATGTTGCTGCATACCGCACACCTGCCAAGCGACGATATTCAAGCCTTGCTGCAACGCGTTCGCCAACAGGTGGCGGTCATTGAGCCGCCAGCGTGGTCACGCACGGCGCACACTTTCAGCCACATCTTTGCCGGTGGTTACGCTGCTGGTTATTACAGTTACAAGTGGGCCGAGGTGTTAAGCGCAGACGCCTACGCGGCCTTTGAAGAAGCGGGTAGCGACCCCGCCGCCAGTCTGGAATGCGGTCGACGTTTTTGCCATGAAATCCTGCAGACTGGCGGCAGCCGACCGGCGATCGAATCGTTCAAGGCGTTTCGCGGCAGAGAACCTACACTGGAGGCTGTGCTGCGACACCAGGGCATGACACCAGCCAAGGAACAAGCCAACCATGTCAATTGACTCTTTTTCTGTAGCAACGCACGCTGCCGGTGTGGCGCTGATCACGCTCGGCTGCCTAACCGGCGCACCGGCACAGACGGTCTATCGCGGCGTCGCTGCCGACGGACAGGTCACATTTTCTGATCGTCCAACCAGCGAAGCTAGCCAGCCGATACCGGTGCGGGTCAGCGCACCGGCGAGCGCCCCGCAATACGCCAACCTGCCATTCGCCTTACGTCAGTTGGTAGCCAGTTACCCGGTCACGCTTTACAGCGCGAGTGACTGCGCGCCGTGTGACAAGGGTCGCACGCTGCTCGCCGATCGCGGTGTGCCGTTTATCGAAAAAACCGTCAATCGGCCGGAAGATGTGCAGCTACTCAAGCGCCTGAGTCAGACCGGCGTGCTGCCACTGCTGACCATCGGTACGCAACAGCTCAAGGGTTTTTCCGCCACCGAATGGCAGCAGTTTTTGGGCATCGCTGGTTACCCTGAGGCCAGTCAGTTGCCAGCCAACTACCGCAACCCACCGGCCGAGCCGCTGGTGGCACTACAGGCCGCGGCGGCGCCCAGCCCTGCTGCCAGCGCCAAAACCGCAACGCCAGCGCCCCCCGTGGCCATGCCCGTAGCGCCGCGTACTTCGCCCAGCAATCCAGCCGGCATACAGTTCTGAGACTTTGCGGGACAGACCAACGCTACACACAGTGAGCGTTGCTCTGTCCTCAACTGATTAAATCCTTGCGGGACAGACCAACGCTACACACAGTGAGCGTTGCTCTGTCCTCAACTGATTAAATCTTTGCGGGACAGACCAACGCTACACACAGTGAGCGTTGCTCTGTCCTCAACTGATTAAATCTTTGCGGGACAGACCAACGCTACACACAGTGAGCGTTGCCCTGTCCTCAACTGATTAAGAAACCGGTGGCAGCGCCACCTGGTGATCCACACTGTACCGGTAGTCGTTAAAGATGTGTTCGGCGCTGAGCAACTGGTAGCTGCCGTCTGCACCGCGGCGCGTGGTGTCTTTCAGTCGGTAGGTGTAGTGGCCACAAGTCCACAACTTGAAGTTGCGCATTTGCGTGCACAGACACGTCTTGTCGGTGACTGAAATGTTTTTGCCGTCCGGGTGCAGTGCCAGCTCGCGGTTGTAGGCGGTGATATAGGCGCAGTTGCCGTTGCCGTCGAGCAGGTAGCCGTAGGATTCGCAGTTTGGGCGAATGCCGTCGCCAATGGCCGGTGACCCTTTGAGCATGCGCATCGGGTAGCCGGTGGGAGAGATGGTGTTGACGACGATGTCGTCCTCATTGGCGCGGTAGTAGTCTTGTTTGACGTCGGTCGGCAGGCCGCATTCATGTGCCACGGTAAAGCGCGTAGCCACCTGCACCGCCGCCGAGCCGGTCTGCAGAAACGACACCGCATCGCTGCCGGTAAAAATACCGCCAGCCGCAATTACCGGGATCTCAAGTTGTTCATCTTTGACAAACTTGATCACTTCGGCCACGATGGTGGCCAGGTCATAGTCGGCCCAGTCCATGCCAAAACCCAGGTGACCACCGGCCAGCGGGCCTTCGACCACCACATAGTCGGGTTTGCGCTCGAGCCGCGCGTTTTTGCGCAAAAACAGTTGCAACGCACGCACACTGCTGACGATGATGCCCAGTTTGGCGTCGCGAAAGCGCGGGTGGTCGGCAATCAGGCCAAACGACCCTAAGTGCAGACCGGCGCTGAGCGTGATGCCGTCAATGCCCGCGTCCAGCGCGCTGGCCATGCGCACCTGCAAGGTCTCGCGCGGGCCGTTCATGGTGAGCTTTTCCATGCAGTTGACAAAAATCAGCCCATCGCCTTTTTTGGCTTGCATGGTGGAACCAACGTGGCGCCGCGTGGCCTCAGCCAGAATGTCTAGGTCAAACTTGACCTGCGATTTGTCGGCGTTCAGGATGTTGTGCTTGTACTGCCGGGTCTTGTCCTTGACAAAACTGGTATCGAAGCGCCGGTCCGACACATCGTTGACCATCGCGTCGGAAATGTGCCCGATGCCGCCCAGCCGCGCGGTTTCCAGCGCCAGTTCGGCGGTCGAAATATCAACGCCCATGCCGCCGACGATGATCGGCACATATTCTTTTTGACCGAACTTCAGCCGGAAGTCGTCCACACGTTTCATGAAAATCCTTGGCAATCAAGGCGCGCTGCCACGACACATTCGCCTTAAAAAACACCGGCCGGGCAGGATCGCCCAGCGACCTTTGAATTCTACCCGCGCCCCCCGTGGAGCCGCCGGCCTGGCCCAATACCCATACCCACGCTGTATGCTTGCGAGTCCTTTGTCACAAACACCTGGTATATGTCCACTTACAACCTTGCACTGTCTGGTTCTGCTGCGCTTGACGGCGTGCGCATCTTGAGCCTGAGTCTGAACCTGCCCGGGCCGGCGGCGCTGTTGCGTTGTCGCCAGATGGGTGCCAGTTGCGTCAAGCTCGAGCCACCGGCACCAGCAGCGTCGTCGCAACCATCCAGTCAAATCACCGGCGACCCCATGAGCGCCTACAGCCGCGCCGCCTACGACGCGCTGCACCAGGGCATCAGCGTGCGCAGCGCCAATCTGAAGACGGACGCCGGACAAAGCGCGTTGCACGCCGAACTGGCGCAGGCCGACGTGGTGTTGACGTCGTTTCGCCCCAGTGCGTTGCCCAAGTTGGGGCTGGACTGGGCGCAACTGCACACGCGCTACCCCCGCCTGTCGTTGGTAGCAATTGTGGGTGCACCGGGGCCGCGTGCCGAGGAACCGGGGCACGACCTGACTTACCTGGCCGAAAACGACCTGGTCACCGGCCTGGACCTACCGGCCACGCTGTACGCTGACATGGCTGGCGCGCTGCTGGCCAGCGAGGCGGTGCTGCAAGCGGTGCTGCTGCAACAGCGAACCGGCGCCGGAAAATTTTTTGAGGTGGCGCTGGCTAGCGCTGCGGCGCACTTGGCGCAACCGCGCGCCTGGGGCTTGACGCTGCCCGGCACCGCCATTGGCGGTGGCCACGCCGGATACCGCGTCTATCCTTGTGCCGGCGGTCGGGTGGCGCTGGCCGCCCTGGAGCCGCACTTTGCCCAAAGGCTGTGCGCGCTGATCAGCCTGGATTGGACGGGGCCCGAGACCATGCTGATGGATTCAAGCCACCAGCGCGTGGCCGCTTTCGTGTCAAAACTCGACTGCCAGACCCTGGCCCAGTTGGCGCGCGAGCAAGACATACCACTGCATACGCTCCCAAATAGCTAGCTCTTTGCGCTTGCTGGCAAAGGGCTGGCGTGCTTTTTTATGCACAAGTCAAGAGCACGACGGCGCGCGCTTCGATGGCTTGCCCAAGGCCAACCGGCCCCATTTTTTCAGCAGTCTTGGCTTTCACGTTGACCTGCTCCACAGCGATGCCCAGCACGGCGGCAATGCGTGCGCGCATCGCGGCGATGTGTGGCATCAGCTTGGGTGCCTGGGCCACCACCGTGCTATCAACATTGCCAATCTCAAAGCCACGCTCACGCACCCGGCGTACCGCCTGCGTCAATAAAACGCTGGAATCGGCACCCTTGAACTGCGCGTCGGTGTCCGGAAAATGCGTGCCAATGTCGCCCAGTGCGGCCGCACCCAGCAGCGCGTCGGTAATGGCGTGCAGCAGCGCGTCGGCGTCTGAATGCCCCTGCAAACCCAGATCAAACGGCACCGCAACACCGCCCAGCAGCAACTTGCGCCCGGGCACCAGCGCATGAATGTCCCAACCTTCACCAATTCTGAAATTCAAGTCCATTCTCCTAACAACCATGGCAGCTAAGCCACCTCAAAGCATGAAAGAGAGCTGTCACAAGCGGTCCACGACCCGCAAACTAGCAGTTCGGATTCACTGGATACCGGGTCGTAGCCCGGTATGACAACCTGTTCATTTACGTTAATAGGCGTCCATCAGACCTGACGACTCTGCAACACCGCCTGCGCCAGTTCAAAATCTTGCGGGTACGTGACCTTGAAGTTTTGCGCGCTGCCGGGCACCAGCTTGGGTGATAGCCCGATCGCCTCGATCGCGCTTGATTCGTCGGTGACGGCGTCGCCCGCCAGTTCCAGCGCCTCGATCAAGCTGCCGATGCGAAACATCTGCGGCGTCTGCGCCAGCCATTTGTCGGCGCGTGGCAAGGTTGCACCCACGCGGCCAGTCACGGCAACCTTCAGCGTATCAGGCAGCGGTAAGGCGAGTAAACCGCCGACGTCGTCATCCAGGCAGGCATCCAGCAACTGGTTGATCTGGAGCGAGGTGATCAGGCAGCGCGCTGCGTCATGCACCAGTACCCAGTCTCTCGCCGCGGCACCTTCAGCCAGTAGCACATTGAGACCATTAAAAACGCTTTCAGCCCTTGTGGAACCTCCGCAAGCAGCTACTATAAAAGAAGCATTTTGTGCCTGTGTAGACTGGAAAAAGGTGTCTTGTGGCGACACTACCACCAGTGTCTGGTCAATCCGCGCCACCTCAGCAAAAGCGGCCAACGTGTGCGTCACCATCGGCTGACCGACCATCAGTTGGTATTGCTTGGGGCCAGCCGCCCCAGCGCGCGAGCCGGTGCCCGCGCAGGGAATCAGCGCCCAGCAGCGCGGCGTGGCAGTGGCGGCCAGGGTGATGTCGGTGAGTTCGGTGAGTTCGGTCATGGTATGCGCCGCATTCTAGAATCCCTGGCCCGCATGAACTTACCCAAACTCACCCCCGGCCAACGTTACACGCTGCCCCAGCCGCCCGGTTCGGCCGACGCGCTACTGCTGGCGCGCCTGGCCACGCGCGACAAAGCCGCAGGTCGGGTCACCGCGATCGTTACCGCCGACGCGCTGGACGCCCAGCGCTTGCAGGACGAGTTGACTTTCTTTGCCCCCGAGCTGCGCTGCGTGCTGTTCCCGGACTGGGAAACCCTGCCCTACGACACTTTTTCACCGCACCAGGACCTGATCAGCGAACGGCTGGCCACGCTGTGGCGCATCAGCCAGCACGACCAAGACACCGGTGCCGACGTGGTGCTGGTACCCGCTACTACCGCGCTGTACCGGCTGGCGCCACCGAGTTTTCTGGCCGGTACCACGTTTCACTTCAAGGTCAAGCAAAAGCTCAACGACGCCAAGCTCAAGGCGCAGCTCACGCTGGCGGGCTACAACCATGTCACCCAAGTGGTCAGCCCCGGTGAATACGCGGTGCGCGGCGGCCTGATTGACCTGTTTCCGATGGGCAGCCCAATGCCGTACCGGATCGATTTGTTTGACGACGAGATTGATTCGATCCGCAGCTTTGACCCCGACAGCCAGCGTAGCCTATACCCGGTGCCCGAGGTGCGCCTGCTGCCCGGGCGTGAGTTTCCGATGGACGAAGCGGCGCAAACGCGCTTTCGTAGCCGCTGGCGCGAGTTGCTCGAGGGCGACCCGACGCGCAGCCGGATCTACAAAGACATCGGGGCGGGTGTGGCCACCGCGGGCATCGAGTACTACCTGCCGTTGTTTTTTGACGCCACTGCCACCGTGTTTGACTATCTGGGTGACGCGGCCACGGTGGTGCTGCACGGTGACCTGGAACCGGTGCTCTGCCACTTCTGGCAAGACACGCGTGACCGCTACCGGCTGGTGCAGGGTGTGCCGGAGCACCCGGTGCTGCCGCCTGACGCGCTGTTTTTAGGCGTCGAGCAGTTTTACACACGCGTCAAACAGCATGCCCAGTTGGCGCTGCGGCCACCCCAGGCGGCGGCCCCGCGCGGGGATGTCATCCCGAACCTGATCCGGGATCCATCTTCCACCACCAGCCCCTACCATGAATTTGAAACCCTGCCCCCCATGACCGTGGTGCGCGGTGCCGAAGACCCGCTGGCTGGGCTTAAGCGCCACGCCCGCAATACCCGGCAGCGCATTCTGGTGCTCGCCGACAGCGACGGCCGGCGCGCCAGTTTGCTTGACTTCTTGCGCAGCAGCCAGTTTGATCCGCCCGCGTTCGACAGCTTGCAAGCGTTTCAGGCCAGCTTTGAGCCAATCGGCATCGCCACCGCCAGCCTGGCGCAGGGCTTTGCCTGGCTCGAGGCGGGCATCGACCTGATCACCGAAACCGAGCTGTTTGCTGCCAGCCCGACGCTGCGTCGGCGCAAAAAACAAGAGGCTACCAGCGACGTCGAGGCACTGATCAAAGACCTGGCCGAGCTTAAGCTGGGCGACCCGGTGGTGCACAGCGCGCACGGCATTGGCCGCTACCAGGGCTTGGTCAAGCTCGATCTTGGCAACAAATTATCGAATGGTGACAATGAAATACAAGAGTTTCTTCACCTGAAATATGCAGATCAGGCCACGCTCTACGTGCCGGTCAGTCAGTTGCATCTGATCAGCCGCTACACCGGCGTCAGCCCTGAAGAAGCCCCGCTGCACCGCTTGGGCAGTGGCCAATGGGAAAAGGCCAAGCGCAAGGCGGCCGAGCAGGTGCGCGACACCGCCGCCGAGCTGCTCAATATTTACGCCCGGCGCGCCGTGCGCGAAGGCCACGCCTTTCGCTACAGCGCCGGTGACTACGAGGCCTTTGCCAAAGACTTTGGTTTTGAGGAAACGCCCGACCAGTCGGCGGCGATCCACGCCGTGATTCAGGACATGATCAGTCCGCGCCCGATGGACCGGTTGGTCTGCGGCGACGTCGGCTTTGGCAAGACCGAAGTGGCGTTGCGCGCTGCCTTTGTGGCGGTGCTGGGTGGGCGCCAAGTGGCGTTTTTGGCGCCCACCACGCTGCTGGCCGAGCAGCATTACCAGACGCTGATCGACCGCTTTGCCAAGTGGCCGGTCAAGGTGGCCGAAATGAGCCGCTTTCGATCGGGCAAGGAAATCAGTGCCGCGCTCAAAGGCCTGCACGACGGCAGTGTCGATATCGTGGTCGGCACGCACAAACTGCTGAGCCAAAAAACCGAGTTCAAAAACCTGGG
The DNA here is from genome assembly GCA_028711355.1 of Rhodoferax sp. Taxonomy (GTDB): domain Bacteria; phylum Pseudomonadota; class Gammaproteobacteria; order Burkholderiales; family Burkholderiaceae_C; genus Rhodoferax. The sequence continues at coordinate 2,951 of JAQTSL010000033.1, read as the reverse complement.
GCTGTTGATCATCGACGAGGAACACCGCTTTGGTGTGCGCCACAAAGAGGCCATGAAGGCGCTGCGCGCCGAAGTCGATGTGCTGACACTCACGGCCACCCCGATCCCGCGCACGCTGGGCATGGCCCTCGAAGGCCTGCGGGATCTCTCTGTGATCGCCACCGCGCCGCAACGCCGCCTGGCGATCAAAACCTTTGTGCGCTCTGAAAACAACGGCGTGATCCGAGAAGCGGTGCTGCGGGAATTAAAGCGCGGCGGGCAGGTCTATTTTTTACACAACGAGGTGGAGACCATTGAAAACCGCCGAGCCAAGCTGGAAGAACTGCTGCCCGAAGCGCACATCGCGGTGGCGCACGGCCAGATGCCCGAGCGACAACTTGAGAGCGTGATGCGCGACTTTGTGGCCCAGCGCAGCAATCTTCTGCTGTGCTCGACCATCATCGAAACCGGCATTGACGTGCCCAGCGCCAACACCATCGTCATGAGCCGCGCCGACAAGTTTGGCCTGGCGCAACTGCACCAGTTGCGCGGCCGCGTCGGGCGCAGCCACCACCAGGCCTACGCCTATTTACTGGTGCCAGACCTGGAAGGCCTGACCAAGCACGCGCAGCAGCGGTTGGACGCCATTCAGAGCATGGAAGAACTGGGCAGCGGCTTTTATCTGGCCATGCATGACCTGGAAATTCGCGGCGCCGGCGAAGTGCTGGGCGACAACCAGAGCGGCAACATGATGGAGGTGGGCTTTCAGCTCTACAACGAAATGCTGGCAGAGGCGGTGCGCAGCCTCAAGGCCGGACACGAACCCGATTTGATGGCGCCGCTGCACGCCGCCACCGAGATCAACTTGCACTCCCCCGCCCTGCTGCCTGACGACTTTTGTGGTGATGTGCACCTGCGCCTGAGCTTTTACAAAAAGCTTGCCACGGCCAAAACCACCGATGCCATCAACCGGTTGATGGAAGAGCTGATCGACCGCTTTGGCAAACTGCCCGCGCAGGCGCAAACGTTGGTTGACACGCACCGCCTGCGGGTTTTAAGCGAACCCTACGGCGTCACCAAGGTCGATGCCGCACCGGGCGTGATCACGATCACCTTCAAGAAAAATCCGCCGATTGACGCCATGAAAATCATTGCCCTGATTCAGAAAAACAAGCACATCAAACTGGCTGGCAATGAAAAACTGCGCATCGAACGTGCCTTGCCAGAAGCCCGCGAACGCTCGCAGATGGTGCGTGACGTGCTACGAAATTTAATGTGAAGCAGCAGCCATTTGGTGCCCGAGCGGTAGCTGAATTGGGGTCATATCCGGCCGCGCAGCGGAACGGCTCTGACCCCAATTCAGCGGGTCGTACTAAAGTGCGTTTACGCCTACCAGCGGGCGCCGGATTGCGCAAAATGCTCTTTCAGGAACGCAATCAGCAAGCGCACTTTGGGCGAGACGTGTTGCCGGGTCGGATACACCGCATAAATGCCAAACTCGTCGGCACTCCATTCGGGCATCAGTTCCACCAGTGCACCGCTGGCCAGATCGGCACCGACCAAAAAACTCGGTTGCAAAATAATGCCCTGCCCGGCCAGTGCCGCGGCCCGGCAGGTGTCGCCGTTGTTGGTGTGAAAACACGGCTGAGTCTTGACACTGACCGGCCCGTGCGGACCCTGAAAGTGCCACTCATCCCGCGTGGAAAAGTAGCTGTACGAAATCACCGCGTGCCCGGTCAGTTGACTCGGGTGCGTCGGTGCGCCGTGCCGCTGAAGGTACGGTGGCGCGGCGCACAGTACCAGGCGCGTGGTCGCCAAGCGTGTGCTCACCAAGGTCGAATTGCCCAGTGCGGCAATGCGGATCGCCACGTCGTAGCCTTCTTCGACCAGATCAACCAGTCGATCGGCCAGCGTCACGTCCAATTGAACCTTGGGCTGCTGCTGCAAGAATTCCCCCCACAGTGGCGCCAAATGCAGCACGCCAAAGGTAAACGGTGCGTTGATGCGCAGCAAACCGCTGGCCGCAGCGTTGCGCGAGGTGATTTCGTCCTCGGCTTCTGACAATTCAGCCAGTAGCTCTTTGCTGCGGGCATAAAAAAGCTGCCCTTCTTCGGTCAGTGACAACCGGCGCGTGGTGCGCTGCAGCAGCCGCACCGCCAGGCGTTTTTCCAGCTCCACCACGTAGCGGGAAACGGTGGGCTACATTTCTTCGGTCGGCTTGCCACTGCCCTCGTTGGCAGCGGTGTTGGCGCTGACGGTGGAAATCGTCGGTAGCCTGGCGCTGTTGGTCGGGTTTGGTACGCGCATCGCCGCGTTGGTACTGGCCGCGTTTACCTTGCTGGCCAGCATCTTCTTTCATAATTACTGGGGCGTGGCTGCTGACCAGGCGTTTGTGCAACAGTTGATGTTCTTCAAGAATGTGGCGGTGGTTGGCGGCTTGCTGGTTCTGGCGGCGCACGGCGCGGGTGGCTGGAGCCTGGATAACCGTCAACAACGCTGATCAGAATAACAACCATGACACACACCGCGAACGCACCGGCCTTCTTCATCTCTCATGGGGCACCGACCTTTGCTACGCAGCCGGGGAAACTGGGTGCGCTGCTTCAATCCATTGGACCGGGTCTGGCTGACAGCAAAGCGGTGTTGGTGGTTTCGGCGCACTGGCAGACCCGCGACGTCCAGGTCATGACCACCGTCCAACCAGCGACGGTGCATGACTTTGGCGGCTTCCCGGCCGAGCTCTACGCGCTGCGCTACCCGGCGGCCGGACACCCTGAAATTGCCGCCACCGCAGCGCAACTGCTGACCCAAGCGGGCTTCGTGGTAAGCCAGCAAGCCGAGCGCGGGCTAGACCACGGCGCCTGTGTGCCCCTAATGCATTTGTTGCCCCAGGCACAGGCTCCCGTTTTTCAGATATCCATGCCCGCGCATCTCGACCCAACGCAAGCGCTACAGATGGTACAGGCGTTGGC
>JAQTSL010000304.1 GCA_028711355.1 Rhodoferax sp. | reverse complement strand
GTCGGTGGCCTGTAGTTGCTGGCACGCTTGCAACAGGCCCTTTTTGGCTGCGTCCAGCGCTGGCTGACCGCTGGCATAGTTATCTGACCACTCGAAAGACATCAAATTTACTCCATCAAAAATATCAAAAACGAGCCATTGTTACTGACTCGACCAGACCTTCGGCCAGCCGACCCTGTACCAGCGTCAATTGGCGCTGGCAGCGCGCGGCCAGCGCCGCGTCGTGCGTGACCACTACAAACGCCGTGCCCTGCGTACGCGCCAGCTCAAGCATCAAGTCAAACACGGCTTGGGCGGTGGCGCGGTCCAGGTTACCGGTGGGCTCGTCGGCCAGCACACAGGCTGGTTGCGTTACCAGTGCCCGGGCCATCGCCACGCGCTGACGCTCGCCGCCAGACAGTTCGCTCGGGCGGTGCAAAATGCGCTCAGCCAACCCCACCGCCGCCAGCATTTCAGAAGCTATCTGCGCCGCCTGCGCCTTGTCCATGCGCCGAATCCACAGTGGCATGGCGACGTTTTCCAGGGCGCTGAATTCGGGCAGCAGGTGATGAAACTGATAGACAAAACCCAGGTGTTGGTTGCGCAAACGGCCCTGCTCGGCGGCACTCTGGCGCGCCAGGTCTTGCCCGAGCAATTGCACGGCGCCGCTGGTCGGCGCGTCCAGCCCACCCAGCAGGTGCAGCAGCGTCGATTTGCCCGAGCCGGAAGCACCGACGATCGCCAGCGTCTGCCCGGCCAACACATCCATATCGACGCCTTGCAGCACCGACACGTCGAGCCGGCCTTCGGAGAAGCGCTTGGTCAGGCCGCGTGCGCTTAACACTAGTTTTCCCGGCGCGTCCAGTGCAGTACGCGCAGCGACCAGCGTGGGGGCATTACTCATAGCGCAGCGCCTCGGCCGGGTTGACTTTGGACGCGCGCCAACTGGGGTACAGCGTGGCGGCAAACGCCAACACCAGCGAAATCAGCGCCACCGGCATGATGTCGGCTTGCTGCGGATCGCTCGGCATGCGGCTGATCAGATAGACGTCGCGTGGCAAAAAGCGGGTGTGCAGCAGTTGCTCGATGGCCGGCACGATCACGTCGATATTGAACGCCACACCCAAGCCCAGCGCCAGCCCGGCCAGCGTGCCGATCACCCCGACCATGGCACCTTGCACCACAAAAATGCCCATGATGCTGGCCGGACTGGCCCCCAGCGTGCGCAGGATGGCAATGTCGGCGCGCTTGTCGGTGACGGTCATCACCAGCGTACTGACCAGATTGAAGGCTGCCACCGCAACGATCAGCGTCAGGATGATGAACATCATGCGTTTTTCAAGCTGTACGGCGGCAAACCAGGTGCGGTTTTGCCGCGTCCAGTCGCGGATCACCAGCCGGTCGGTCAGGCTGGTGGCCAGGTCAGCGGCCACGGCACGCGCCTGATGCAGGTCTTGCAAGCGAACCCGCACGCCGCTGGCGCCTTCCAGCCGAAAGATGCGCGCCGCGTCTTCGATGTGAATCAGCACCAGCGCCGAATCGTATTCAAAATGGCCCGAATCAAAGGTGCCGACCACCGTCATCTGCTTCAGGCGCGGCACCACGCCGGCCGGGGTCACCTGCCCGCTGGGCGCCACCAGCGTCACCTTGTCACCGGTGATAACGCCCAGACTGCGCGCCAGCTCGGCGCCCAGCACGATGCCAAATTGGCCCGGCACCAGCCGCATCAGCGCCGCACCTTTGAGGTCAACCGCCAGGTCGGTTACGTCCGGTTCACGGGCCGGGTCGATACCACGCACCATGGTGCCTTTCATGTCTTCACCCCTTGCCAGTAATGCCTGAGCAGCTATGAAAGGTGCAGCACCTACCACTTGTGGATGGACCCGCACCTGGCTCAGCGTGCGCGCCACGTCGGGCAGTGCCTGACCGTCTGGCGCAAAAATTTCGATGTGCGACACCACCGCCAGCATCCGGTCGCGCACTTCTTTTTGAAACCCATTCATGACGCTGAGCACGATGATCAGCGCTGCCACCCCCAGCGCAATACCCAGCATCGACACGCCCGAGATAAACGAGATAAACCCGTTGCGCCGGGTGGCCCGGCCAGCGCGGGTGTAGCGCCAGCCCAGGGTGAGTTCAAAGGGCAGTTGCATGGGTTAAGCGCTCAATCTCAAAAATTCTGCTGGTCTGCAAATTGCAATACCTCGCCAGGGATGGAGCGTCAGCAAATGTTGGTCACCACTGACGACAAATCGGGCCTGAACATCCAGCGCCAGTTCCAGAAACTGGTTGTCTATGGCATCGCTGCAGTCTTTGACCACCGACTGGGTGGTAACAAAGCGCGACACGCTGATTACGCGCTGCAAAAACTGGTGCTGCGCTTGATCGCTCAGGTAGCGGGCAAATTTCGGGCGGGCGATCACCTGCTGCAGTTCCGTCCAGGTGGATGCTGAAAAACACAGCTCAAAAAGGCCCACGGCCCGCACCAGCGCTTGGGCGCTTGCCGACCGCGGCAATAAGGCTGCGCTGATCAACACGTTGGTGTCAAAAACAATCGAATCCACCATACAAATGTGGCACGATCAGCGCGACTCGTGAACCATGCGAGTCACATCGTCCTCGGTCAATTTACCAGCCTCTGGTTCGGTTTTCAAATCGGCCAGCGTTTGCGCCATGGCCGAAGCCGCCGCGCTGCCGCGCAAAGGCTTGATTTCGCTGATGGATTTCACGACCGAGAACGGCAGGCTTTGCAGGTCTTCGCACGAAATGACCACCGACACAGGCCGCCCCCGGCGCGTGATCACAACCGGCTCGCGCAGCGACGAATCAATCAACGCACCAAACTGGTTTTGAGCTTCCAAAGAAGACATGGTGATCATGGTTGACCCTTTTGAAATATCTGTAACAGATGTTATGGCCATTATCGCCTGATCTACCGGTGAAGCAGCAATGCCAGACAATCCCCCCATGCACCTGCTGATTCCCTTTGCCGCCAGCCACAGTGACGGCGCCGTCGCCGCGCTGTCGCAACTCCAACTCCCGCACCTGCAAAAGCTGTTGACGCTGCTGAGCGCTCGGTCTGCCCAGATGAACGATGCCCTGAGCCTGAGCCCGCCGCACGAATACGCGCTGGCGCAAACGCTGGGCCTGCCGTCAAACGACGGCCACATCCCCTGGGCCGCCCTGTACGCGCAGCAGGAACTGGACTCTCCATCGGTGCTGGTTGAACCCGGCCAGGCCTGGGGCTTCATCACCCTGTGCCACTGGCAGGTCAACACCAACCACATGGTGATGAGCCACCTGCCACTGCCCGGTTTGACACCAGCACAGTCAGACGATCTGCTGGCTGCCATGCAGCCGTACTTTGCCGAAGACGGCATCACGCTGCACGCCGACCAGAGCGGGCGCTACCTGGCGCAATCGCCACTTTTTTCGGCAATCGCCAGCGCGTCGCTCGACCGGGTGGTGGGCCGCAATCTGGAGCACTGGATGCCCGATGCCACGCGGGCGGGCACCCTGCTGCGCCTGCAAAACGAGATGCAGATGCTGTTTTACACGCACCCGGTCAATACGCAGCGCGAGGCGTTGGGCTTGCCACCGGTCAACTCGTTCTGGCTCAGCGGCACCGGTGCCCTGCCAGCGGGCTACACCGCCCCGGAAGCCGCAACGCAGCCGGTGGTGGTCGATGCGCTGCGCGCCGCCGCACTGGGCGAGAACTGGGCAGCGTGGCAGCAGGCCTGGCAGACGTTGGATACCACCGACATCCAGCCGCTGCTGACCGCCGCCCAACGGGGGCAGCCGGTGGTTGTTACGTTGTGTGGCGAGCGCGGCTGGCAAAGCTGGCATACCCAGGCGCTTTCGCCCTGGCAAAAACTCAAGCGTCTTTTTGGCGTGCCGCCCCTGCAGGATATTCTCAAGGCGCTATGAAACTCATCACAAGAGACGCACCACCGCGCACTGTCTGGGTGCTGGAGAAATCCGGTATCCACCCGCTGCTGGCGCAGTTGTATGCAGCGCGCGGTGTGATCGACGCCGCCGAGCTGGACGACGCGCTGGCCCGACTGCTGCCGCCGGCCAGCCTGAAGGGCGCGGCAGAGGCAGCCGTTTTACTGGCCGACGCCATTGCCACCAACAAAAAACTCTGCATCGTCGCCGACTACGACTGCGACGGCGCCAGCGCCTGCGCCGAGGCGGTGCGCGGCGTGCGCCTGTTGGGCGCCCAATACGTGGACTACCTGGTGCCGGATCGGGTGCAAGACGGCTACGGCCTGAC
>JAQTSL010000303.1 GCA_028711355.1 Rhodoferax sp. | reverse complement strand
CACAGGTCGGTGGTGAAGCCGTCTTTCATGCCAGCCTCGGCCAGCAACTTCTTGGCGGCATCGGGGTTGTAGGCGTCGTCCTTGACCGCCTTGTTGTAAGACCACAGGGTCGGTGGAATCGGGTTGATGGCCGGGATGCCGGTGCCCAGATAGACCGCGTCAACAATGGCTTTCTTGTTGATCGCCATGTTGACCGCCTTGCGCACCTTGACGTTGTCAAACGGTTTCTTGGTGGTGTTGTAAGCCAGGTAACCGACGTTCAGGCCGGGCGATTCCAGCACGGTCACCTTGGCATCTTTGCGCATCGCTGGCACGTCAGCCGGTGCCGGGTATGGCATCACATGGCACTCACCCTTTTGCAGCTTGGCCCAACGCACCGAAGCGTCTGGAGTGATGGAAAAAATCAGGTCGTCAATCTTGGCTTTGCCGGCCCAGTATTGCGGGAACGCCTTGTAGCGAATCAGCGCGTCTTTTTGGTATTGCACCAAGGTGAACGGGCCGGTGCCCAATGGCTCCTGGTCGATTTTTTCCGGGGTGCCGGCCTTGAGCATGGCAATCGCGTATTCCTTGGACTGCACGCCGTTGTGCGGCATCGCCATGTTGGCCAGGAACGGTGCCTCTGGCGCGTTCAGCACGATCTTGACGGTGTATTCATCGACCTTGTCCACCGACTTGAGCAGCTTGGGCATGTCCATGTCGTCAAAGTACGAATGGTTGGAGCTGGTGACCTTGAAGTACGGGTCGTTCTTGATCCACTGGCGCTCGATCGAAAAAATGAAGTCGTCGGCGTTGAAGTCGCGCGTGGGCGTGAAGTTTTTGTTGCTGTGAAACTTGACACCTTTGCGCAGGTGAAAGGTGTATTCCTTGCCGTCTTTGGAGATGTCCCAACTGCTGGCCAGTGCCGGCAGCACTTTTGTGCCGCCACGCTCAAACTGCACTGGCGTGTCATAGAGTTGCACACCCGCATCAAACGAGGTGCCGGTGGTGTTGATGCCAGGGTAAAAGTTTTCGGGGCTGCCTTCAGAGCAATACACCAGGGTCTTGGCCGACACGGCGGACGTTGCCAACAGCGCCAGCGCACACAGCGCAGTTCGCTTGAAGGCGTGATGGTTTTTGGTTTTTGAAATGGTCATCTTGTGGACTCCTGTCAGGTGAAAACTGCTAAGCAGCGGGATGGATAAACTGTTCAGCCAGATGGCAGGCAATTTGCCTGCCAGCCAGTTCGCGCAAAACCGGGCGCGTGGCTTGGCATTGTGCCGTGACATGCGGGCAACGGGTTGAAAACACGCAGCCTGCAGGGGGATTGAGTGGCGAGGGCAGCTCGCCCTTGAGCACGATGCGCTGTCTGGATGCACCCGAACCCGTGATGCCGGGGGTTGATGCCAGCAGCGCTTGCGTGTAAGGGTGCAGCGGCTGCGCAAAAAGAGTGCGCTTGTCGCCCTGTTCCATGGCGTGGCCCAGGTACATCACCAGCACGTCGTCGGCAATGTGGCGCACCACACCCAAGTCGTGCGAGATAAACAGATACGCCAAGCCCAGCTCGCGTTGCAGGTCGGCCAGCAGGTTGAGCACTTGCGCCTGGATCGACACATCCAGCGCGCTGACCGGTTCATCGGCCACGATCAGTGCGGGCTTGAGCATCAGCGCGCGGGCAATGGCAATGCGCTGGCGTTGGCCGCCTGAGAACATATGCGGGTAACGGTCGTAGTGTTCGGGGCGCAGGCCCACCAGCGCCAGCATGGCGCGCGCCTGGCTTGCGCGCTCTTCGGCCGTGAGCTGGGTATTGATTTCAAGCGGCGCTTCGAGAATGGCGCCAATTTTCTTTCTCGGGTTGAGTGAACCGTAGGGGTTCTGGAATACCAGTTGCACGGTACGCCGCAGCGCGTGCCGCTCGGCCCCAGTTGCCCGCATGACATCGACCGTGCCCAGCGTGAGCAGACCGGCGCTGGGGGTTTCAATGAGCGACACCATGCGCGCCAGCGTGGATTTGCCACAACCCGATTCGCCCACCACCGCCAGCGTTTTGCCGGGTTGGATGGAAAACGACACGCCACTGACCGCCTGCAATTGGTCAGCCGGATGAAACGCGCCGTGACTGATCTTGTAAACCTGTTTCAGCTCACGCGCGACGACCACCGGTTGTTGTGCAACGCTCATGCTTGCATCTCCCTGGCAACCGGGTCGGTGGCCAGCGGTGTATGGCAACACACACGGCCATCTAGCCAATCGCGCAGCGCCGGGCGTTGCTCGCGGCAGTGGGGGCTGGCATAGCAGCAGCGCGGCGCAAACAGGCAACCATTGGGCCGGTCATACAGGCCTGGCACCATGCCGGCAATGGTGGCCAGGCGGCTGGCGCCGTCACTGCGCTCGGGCATGGCGGCCAGTAGCGCCTGGGTGTAGGGGTGCTGGGGCGCTTGAAAGATGTCGTGCGCGCTGCGCTGTTCCATGATCTGCCCGGCGTACATCACGGCCACGCGTTGCGCCATTTCACTGACCACGCCCATGTTGTGGGTGATCAGCACCAGCGCCATGTTGCGTTCTTTTTGTAGTGTGCGCAGCAGGTCCAGAATCTGCGCCTGAATGGTTACGTCGAGCGCGGTGGTGGGCTCGTCGGCAATCAGCAGCTTGGGGTTGCAAGAGATCGCCATGGCAATCATCACGCGCTGGCTCATGCCGCCCGACAGTTGGTGCGGGTAGATGCCCAGGCGGCTTTCAGGTGCCGGAATGCCCACTTGTTCCAGCAGTTCGATCGAACGCTTGTGCGCTTCTTTTTTGTTCATGCCCAAATGCAATTGCAGCGTTTCGGCCATCTGGAAGCCGACGGTAAAACACGGGTTCAGGCTGGTGGTGGGGTCTTGAAAGATCATCGCCATGTCTTTGCCAATGACACGCAGGCGATCGCGCTCTGAGAGCTTTTGCAAGTCATGGCCGTCAAACCACAAGCGGTCGGCCGTGATCTCGCCGGGGTACGCCACCAGCCCCATCAGCGCCATCATGGTGACACTTTTGCCCGAGCCAGATTCACCCACAATGCCCAGCACATCCCCCGCGTCGAGTGACAGCGACACGCTGTCCACCGCGTGCATCACCGCCGATTTGGAGGGGAACCGGACCGACAGATTTTCAATTTCAAGCAGTGCCATGCCGTGTCATTGCGGACTTGATCCGCAAGCCATGAATTTTGACTGCACTGGATGCCGGATCAGGTCCGGGATGACAAGAGCGGGTCCTAAAAACAAATACTGCGTCACCATGTGTTCCTACCGTTTGAGCTTGGGGTCAAACGCGTCGCGCAGGCCATCGCCCAACAGGTTGAAGGCCAGCACCGTGATCAAAATCGCCAAACCGGGGAAGGTGACCACCCACCAGGCGCGCAACACAAATTCGCGTGCGTCGGCCAGCATGGTGCCCCATTCGGGTGACGGCGGCTGCGCCCCCAGCCCCAAAAAGCCCAGCGCGGCAGCGTCCAGAATGGCCGCCGAAATGCCCAGCGACGCCTGCACGATCAGCGGCGCGGTGCAGTTGGGCAGCACCTCAGAAAACATCAGACGCAGGTGGCCGGCGCCGTTCATGCGCGCCGCAGTGACGTAGTCGCGTGACATTTCACCGATGACCGCCGCCCGTGTGATGCGCACATAGTGCGGCAGTACCACCACCGCCACCGCCAGCATCGCGTTCATCAGGCCGGGCCCCAAAATGGCGACGATCACAATCGCCAGCAACAGGCTGGGCAGCGTCAGGATGATGTCCATGATGCGCATTACGGCCACCTCAAACACGCCACGGAAATAACCCGCTGTCAGCCCCAGAATGGTCCCCAAGACCACCGACAAGGTCACCACCACCAGCCCGATGGCCAGCGACAGACGAGCGCCGTGAATTAGGCGCGACACAATGTCGCGGCCAATCGCGTCGGTGCCCAGCAGGTGTGCGCTGCTGCCACCGTCTTGCCACGCGGGCGGTACCAAAAACACGCTGGGGTCGGTGGCATTGGGTGCGTAGGGTGCAACCCACGGTGCAAAGGCTGCCAGCAGCAAGACCACCAGCACAATCACCAGCCCCGCCACCGCGCCGTGGTTGGCAGAAAAATAATCCCAGAACTCGCGCAACGGATGCGGTGGTGCAAAGGTGTTGGTGTCGGACAAAGCGGTCATGGTTGCTTTAACGTGAAAGAACGGCGTATCCAGGCGAGAGAATGCCTGGCCCTACCAAGCCATCAATAAAACCCGACGAGTTCAGCGAGTCAGTGATTCAGGCCACAGCTGGCCCATAGCCATGCTTGAC
>JAQTSL010000032.1 GCA_028711355.1 Rhodoferax sp. | reverse complement strand
GTCGAACAGCAGACTTTTCACCAACGGGCTCGACATTGAGCGGCTGCATCGGCTCAAATTGCACAGGTCAAAGGCGAACGGATGCTTCAAACCCATGTCATATTTGCCTTCATGCGGTTGAATTTCCTATCCGCGTAAGGCAAAAAAAGTCCTCGTAATTTTTTAACGGCATTGAGCTCTGCCGTGGGCAAACTCTCGCCGCAGTCCCAGTCGCAGTAGAGTAAACCGGAAACGGTGCTGTTGGTGATCGGCAGAATCACAAACTTGGTGACATTGGGCAACAGTGCCCGGTAGCCATCGGGTAGCGCGCTGGCCTTCAACCGCGAAACGTCTGCGATTGATACATCCACATTGTTCTTTATTGCGGCATGAAAAGCGGTAGGTTCGTAGTCTTTGCCAATGCGCAGTTTGCTGCGCAACTCGTCAATGCCCTTGCCAACGCCGTAACGTATGGCAAAGTCGCCTGATTTGGTCAGCATGAACAGCAAACAGTGGGCTGATTTCAGGGTTTCAGCAAGGGGTGGGAACATGGCAGCAGCCAAGGCATCAATGGACTCCCTTCGTTCACTGGACAGCGCCGCAAACAGATCTTCCAGAACCGCCTCGTTGGACAACTTGAATGTCGCTTTTGACATGGATTTGACGATATCCACTTTGCTCTGGGCCAGACTGGTAATGCCCGATTTATCGACGCCCGGCACATTCAACTCGGCGATCAAACTGTTAACTTCGTCGAGTTTGCCAGCATAAATCAGAGCCGCTGCCGAGTTGGAAAACTTGGCAATGCTGACAAGATTGGGGTCGCCGGTACCATCGATGATGGAGACAATTTGTGTCGGTAGCTTCCAGCGCATGGCCACCTTCGCACCCAGTTGCTGCAGTGTCAGGTTCAAAACTTCGGTGGCAGCGGCGTCTTCGGATTGCCCCATCGCCACTTTTTTTTCAATCGCCGCAGCTTCCTTGGGCAGATAACGTTTGAGCATCAGACTGCCCAGTTTGTACATCAAGGCAGCGATGGAGGCATCTTCGGATCGATACCCGTAAACGTTGCGCGCCAATTCTGCCGACAATAGCGTCTGCGAGAGGGTCTCATCGTCTTGCAAATCGGCATCAGAGGCCATCGCCGTGCTCAGGAGAACGTGCAGCAAAGCATCGGTACCCAACACATCCAGCGCTGCCGAAATGTTGGCTGCGCCACAGGTAAAGGGCGCGTACATGGCAGAGTTGGCCAATTTGAGAATTCTTTGTGTCAATGAGAAGTCCTCAACGACATGACCAACCACGTCACGCCTACCTTTGCGGTGATCGTTGAGTACCGCGATCACGGAGACAACGGTGCGTTCCAGGGCGGGGAAGCCCTTGGACGCCTTCATGGCGGCGAAAAGACGTTCGGTGGCGGACCCTCTCATGTTGCCACAGCTCCGCTTTGCTTCATCAACTGGAGCACCGTGGCCGCCGAAATGGGTCTGCTCAGCAAGTAGCCCTGAATCAGATTACAGCCCGACTGCCTCAAAAAATCAAACTCGGTCTCGGTTTCGACCCCCTCGGCGACGACGCTCAGGTCGATGCTATGGGCCAGAGAGATCATTGCCGTCACCAGTTTGCGATTCGTTGACGATGCCGAGGGCAGATTTTCCATGGCGCTGACAAAGGCCTTGTCGATCTTGATGCTGGATACCGGCAAACGGGTCAGGTAGGCCAGACTGGAAAATCCGGTACCGAAATCATCGATGGAGAAACGGATGCCGTGGTTACACAGCTTGGTCAGGGCAAGTTCCGTCCTTTCCTGACTTTGCATCAGGGTCGATTCGGTAATCTCCAGTATCACTTTGGTCGAGTCCACGCCGGTCTCTGCAATCGCATCCAATACATGCTGGTCAAATCCATCGCCACCAAACTGCACTGGCGACACGTTGACCGACATGACAAAGTTGGGCATCAGCGCGTGAAATTGCTTTAACTGATGGCATGCATAGCGCAGTGCCCATTGCCCCAGGAACGGCATCAAACCAGCCTCTTCCACGATAGGAATGAACTTGACAGGCGACACCTGTCCGTAGTCGCTGCTAAACCAGCGCATTAGCGCTTCGGCACCGACCAGTTGTCGATTGATGTCGAATTGGGGTTGGTACTCCAAATAAAACTCGCCTTCATGAATGGCTTTGTGAACGGCGGCCCTGATCGAAAAATCGGTGTTGTCCTGGGCTGCTGAAAAAATACAGACACGGCTGGTGGCCATTCGTTTGGCCTGGTGCATGGCGTTATCAGCATTTTTTAGCAACGAGCCATAGTCCGCGCCGTGCCCCGGGAACCGGGCAATGCCAATGCTGGCCCCCAGATAGGTATCGTGCGGATGGGTGTCGTACGGTCTGGCAACTGCCTGTAGCAGGGTCTTGGCCACTTCTTTGGCTGCTTCAACGCTGGCGCCGTTGAGTAGCAGCACAAATTCGTCCCCGCCCAAACGCGTCAAGGCGCTTTCTGGTCCCACAACACTGCGCAAACGCTTGGCGGTCTCGATCAGCACCGCATCCCCTTCGGCATGGCCCAGAGCGTCATTCACGTTCTTGAATCCATCCAAATCCAGCAGGAAAACGAAAAACGTTGGTACGCCCGAGCGCAGCTGGATTTCCACCGCATTTTTGAAAGCGCTTCGACTGGCAAGACCGGTCAGTTCATCGTGTTCGGTGGCGAGGCGATAGACGGACTCATCGCGTCGCCAGGCCGAGATATCGATCACGCATAACACGTACTGATCTACCGCGGTCAGCCGATAGGCACGCAGATTGACCCAGCATTCACCAACGCCCTTGATGAGCCGTACATCGCAGGAAAAAAAGTCGGGTGTGGTCTTGCAAGCGCTCTTGAACTGTTCCAGGTCAGCAGGATGCAGGAGTTCGACGAAGTTTTTTGGAAGCCCTGCATCTGGTGCTACTTCCAGCCAATGCTTGCCCGGCTCGGAAATAAACTTGACGTCAAATGTTCTATCGACGCGAAACACCGCATCAAGTACGCGGTCGAGCGTAGGGGAACTCATCAGGCGCGCTTGTGATACGTTTCAGCCAGCAAGGAGCTTGCTGCCAACGCACGATTGACTAACGCCATCTTCAAAACGCATCTGATTTTCCTATCGAGTTACTAGCAAAATAATAGTAGTAGGGTCACTTTATCACACCGATAACGCCCTGCTGCGGCTTTGTGATGCGTGTTTGACGGTTGTCAGCGGCAAGTATATTAAGGGTTAAGGGCCCGATACCCGGATGAAAGTGTCATTGCTACTGCCAGACCGGGTTGACTCGGTACCCCCCGATGTCAAGGGTCCGGATGACGTGACTGGACATACCTGGATAAAATATAAAAATGATAGTGCCTTGTGCTGGATTTACAGGCGATAAGGGCCAATTTGACCCATGAATATTTCAACCCGATGACACCTTCTTCCGCACCTTCAGGTCACTGCAAATTGGCCTTGCCGTCAGGCTTGGTTGTGCTTGAGCGCGGCTGGCTGTCCAGCAACAACATTCTTATCCAGGGCAAACAAGGCACGGCGCTGATCGATAGCGGCTACTGTACCCATGCAGCGCAAACCCTGGCGCTTGTCGCTGCGGCTTTGCCGGGGCGGGCGCTGGACCTGCTGATCAATACCCATTTGCACAGCGACCACTGCGGTGGTAACGCCGCCCTGCAAGCCGCCTACCCCCGGTTGTCCACGCTGATTCCGCCCGGTCAGGCGCAGCATGTCAGCACTTGGAATCCGTACCAACTGAGCTACACCCCGACCGGGCAAAGCTGCCCGCAATTTGGTTTTGACGAGGTGTTGCCGCCCGGCTCCGAGCTGCATTTGGGCGACATGCTGTGGCAGGTGCATGCGGCGCCCGGTCACGACCCGCATTCGGTGATTTTGTTCGAGCCTGCCAGCGCCTGCCTGGTGTCGGCGGACGCGTTGTGGCAGCGTGGCTTTGGTGTGGTGTTCCCGGAACTCGATGGTGAGAGCGCGTTTGACGACGTCGCGGCGACGCTGGACGTGATTGAGACCTTGCAGCCGAAGGTGGTGATTCCCGGCCACGGTGCGCCGTTTGCCGGGGTGGCCCAGGCACTGGCCGTGGCGCGTCAGCGGCTCGACGGTTTTGTCGCCAGTCCGAACAAGCATCTTCAGTATGCGGCCAAGGTCATGCTCAAGTTCAAATTGCTCGAAACCCAGCGCATGGAACTGGGCGCTTTGCTGGTTTGGGCGCAGGCTACACCGTATCTGACCCAATTGTTTGCCAGGCAATTTGCCGGCCTGTCGTTGGCCCAGGGGCTTGACCTGCTGGTGCAGGATTTGTTGCGCTCTGGTGCGGCCACCCAACAGGGCTCTGTGCTGTACAACGCCTGACGGGCACAGGATGCGGGTCAGGCGGTTTGGCCAGTGGCGCCGCTATGATCTGATTTTTACAGGGTTTGAGCATGCGAATTTTGATTTTGGGCGCCGGCCGGGTTGGTGAGAGCGTGGCTGAGAGTCTGGTGTCAGAGCAAAACGACATCACCGTCATCGACACTGATCCGGCGCGTTTGCGGGTGCTGGAGACACGTCTGGATTTGCGCGGTGTCACTGGCAACGGCATTCAGCCCTCGGTGCTGCGCCAGGCTGGCGCCGAAGATGCCGACATGCTGATTGCATGCTCCGCTGCCGATGAGACCAATCTGGTCGCTTGCAAGGTGGCTTATTCGGTATTTCGCATCCCGTTGACCGTGGCCAGACTGCGTTCGCCGGAGTTTGCAGAGGGAGATACCCTTCTGGACCGGGATGGCTTTGCGGTTGATCACGTGATTTGTCCTGAAGAGTCGGTGACGCGGTACATCCAGAAGATCATTGATTACCCGGAAGCGCTGCAAGTGCTGGAGTTTTCGCAAAAACGCGCTTATTTGATTGCCACCCGCGTCGGCGCCGGCAGCGCGCTGGTCAACCACACCATTGGTGAATTTGGAGAATTGTTTCCTGAAGTGCCGATGCGGGTGGTTGCCATTTACCGCCAGGGTGTCGAACTCATCGTCGAGGCAGGCCTGCGCGTGCTGCTGGGCGACGAGATATTCGTGCTTGCCGGTCGTGAGAAGATCAGCCAGGTCCTGGCTGCCATCCACAACGTGGTCAGCCCAACGCGGCGCGTCATGATCGCCGGCGGTGGCCGCGTCGGGCTGCGATTGGCGCGCAGTCTGGTGGGGCGATGTGACGTGAAAATCATCGAGACCGATCGCCAACGTTGCGAATACCTGGCCTCGCAACTGCCCAGCAAGATGCTGGTGTTGTGTGGTGATGCGGCGGACGCCGACCTGTTGCAGCAAGAAAATGTCGGCGACATGGACCTGTTCCTGGCGCTGACCAATGACGATGAGGACAACATCATGTCGGCCATGCTGGCCAAACGCCTGGGCGCCTCGCGGGTGGTTTCGCTGATCAACCGGCGTGCCTACGCCGAGATGATGGAAGGCAGCGCGATTGACATTGCCATTTCACCGTCACAGGCGGTGCTCGGTGAATTGCTGGCCCATTTGCGCCGCGGCGACGTGGCGGCGGTGCACAGTTTGCGTGGCGGGGCCGCTGAAGCGCTGGAAGGTATTGCCCGCGGAGACAGTAAAACGTCGCGCCTGGTGGGGCGGCGTATTTCGCAAATCAAGTTGCCTGCCGGTGCCCGCATCGGCGCGATTGTGCGTGGCCAGGACGCCACCTGCCAGGTCTTGATGCCGCATAGCGACACGGTCATCGAAAGCGACGATCACATCATTGTCTTTATTCCCAACAAACGCACGGTGCGCGATGTTGAGCGTCTGTTTCAGGTGAGTGCGACATTTTTATGAAGAGACACCACCGTTTAAGCAGTAGTTTGCGGGTGGTGCCGGTGTTTGGCGCCATTCTGATGGTCTTTTCGCTGACCATGCTGGTACCTCTGGCGGTATCGCGCAGCCTGGTTGACGGTGCCGAGGGCGCGTTCTGGCCCGCGGTGGTGGCAACGTTCGTGGTCGGTTTGTTGTTGCGCTTGCTGGGCCCTTTGCGCAGCCCGATGCCCGAATTGCAGGTGCGAGACGGCATCTTGCTGGTGTCTTTGTGCTGGGTACTGTTGCCGTTGGCGGCCAGTGGCCCCCTGCTGTTGTTTTTTGCCGCAACTCCGACCCCGATGTCGTTTACCGGGGCCTATTTTGAAGCCATGTCGGCATTGACGACCACTGGCTCGACTGTGCTGACGGGGCTTGACGCGCTGCCCGCTTCCATCAACCTGTGGCGCTGCTTTTTGCAGTGGCTCGGTGGCATGGGGATTTTGGTGCTGGCGGTGGCGATTCTGCCGATGCTGGGCGTTGGGGGAAGCCAGTTGTTCCGGGCCGAGACCGCCGGCCCCATGAAAGACACCAAGCTGACACCACGCATCAAGGAGACCGCCAAAGGTTTGTGGACCGTGTACTGCGCCATTTCCCTGGCCTGCGTGCTGGCTTACTGGTATGGCGGGATGGCGGCGCTGGACGCCTGGATGCACATGTTTTCCACCTTGAGTTTGGGGGGGCTCTCGTCCCACGACGCCAGTTTTGGCTACTTCCAGTCGCCCGCGCTGGAGTGGATCGCCATTGTGTTTATGTTGCTGGCCAGTGGCAACTTTGCACTTTACTTTGTCAGCCTGCACCGGCGTTCCTGGAAGCCCATTTTTCGCGATCCCGAGTGGCGTGGCAGCATGCTGCTGCTACTCGGCGGCAGCGTTTTTATTGCTGGCTTGCTGTGGGCCAAGGGGATGAGTCATGGCGTCATGGAGACCCTGCGCACGGCCTTGTTCAATGTCATTTCGATTGGGTCCACTACCGGCTACTCGACCACGGATTACTCGCTGTGGCCGGTATTTGCACCGATCTTCATGATCATGCTCTCTGGCATGGCGACCAGCGCCGGCTCCACGGGCGCCGGCATCAAAATGATCAGGGTGCTGATCCTGATCAAGCAAGCGCGGCGTGAGATGTCGCGCATTATTCATCCACATGCGGTCAATCCGGTGTCCATCGGTGGCAACGTGATCAGCAACGGGACGATTTTTGCGGTCTTGGCATTCATGCTGGTGTACGGTACGACGGTGCTGGGCCTGACGTTTGCGTTATTGTTGTCCGACATGCCGTTTGATGTGGCGTTTAGTGCGATATTGGCGAGTGTCAACAACATGGGCCCCGGTCTCGGGCCGGTTGGCCCGGCGGGCAACTACGCCAGCCTGAGTACGTTTCAGTTGTGGGTTTGCACTTTGGCGATGCTGCTCGGGCGACTGGAGATGCTCTCTTTCATGGTGCTTTTCCGGCCCGAGTTCTGGCGAAAATAGCACGGGTTTGTGCGGGTTTTATTTCAAGGAGACAACGATGGCAATCAGTAAAGGTTTTCGGGCATTGGTGGATGAGGCGATGGCCCAGGTCACCACCTATTCGGTCGACGAGGTCAAGGCACGTCTGGGCGATGCCGACGTGCAAATCGTCGACATTCGCGATGTGCGCGAGTTGGAGCGCGAGGGAACCCTGCCGGGCTGCATCAACGCGCCACGCGGCATGCTTGAGTTTTGGGTTGATCCGGCCTCACCCTACTACAAGCCGGTGTTCGGTGATGAGTCCAAAGAGTTCATTTTGTTTTGCGGCGCCGGCTGGCGCAGCGCCCTGGCGGCCAAAACGCTGCAGGACATGGGCATGACCAATGTCGCCCACATCGATGGCGGTTTCGCCGCCTGGGTCAAGCAGGGGGCACCGGTCGAGTCGCTGGAAGCGCACAAGGCCCACAGTCACGCCAGGGGGTGACGTGATATAGCCGACAACCGGTTTCCAGCCAAGCGGGGTCAGCACATCCCGCCATGGGGCGCAGTTCAGACTCAGGCGCAACACCATTACCATAGCGACCATGGCGCTCAAACCCCGCATCCTTTTGGTGGAAGACGAATCCGGCATTGCCGACACCCTGCAGTACGTGCTGGCTACCGACGGCTTTACGCCAGTGTGGTGCAGCAGCGCCGAAGAGGCGATTCGCCAGTTCGAGGCCGAGCCGCCAAAAGGCTCCGCTGGCCACACTGCGGACCCTGTACGAGAGCCACCGAGGCAGTGCGCGATCCCCCTTGCCGCTGTTGCAACTGGGCGTGGCACTGCAACTCATGGGCGACGAAACCCGCGCCAAAGTGGCTATCGACGAGGCCCTCAAGCTGAACTATGGCTTGCAGCCCGAGGCCAGCGATGCTGCGGGCGCTTACTGGGGCGAGTGGTTGGGCGACTATGGTTCGCGCGTGCGTGACCTGTCGCTCTCTTATGCGTTGATGCAGCGGCACAACATTGCGCACGAGCGCTGCGAAGGTTTGCTGTTTGACCTGGCGGCCGACTTTGACCGGCGACGCTACTTCTCGACCCAAGAGCGCCTGGGCTTGTTCCTGGCCGTGCGCAGCGCCATGGGCACAGGCGCTGAAGCCGGGGCAGAGAACGGCTGGAAAACCACGCTCAGCCAAGGCGGGGCCAGTGCGGCCTGGAGCGGCAGTGGTACCCAACAGCAAAGTGTGGCTGGGTCGAAGCTGAAGGCGGGTGTGTCGCTGCGCAACGATGGTGCAAGCACCGTGTTGTCGGCGCCGGCTCCGATTTGAGCCACGCGCCGACCGTCATTTGAGCCACCAAAAAGTCAGGTGAACGGCCTCAGCCTTGACGATCTGAGTCATCCAACTGGCTCACTGCAAACCCGGCAGGTGGCTCCAATCAGCGTCGGCACCAACAGGTCATCCCATAAATCAGCCGAAACGAGCAAATGGGGTCGCGCTTTGGGGTACGGAATGCCATCGAGCGGCTCGTGCATCAGTGCTCGCGCGGCCGTTGTCGGTTTCAAAAAGAGTTGGTTGTCACACAACAGACCAATCGGCTTGCCCGCAAAATACAAACAGTATTCGCCAAACATCTTGCGGGCCGTGACAGGGCCGCAGCCACTGAGCTGGTCCAGCAAAAAATCCATCGTGCTTTGAGATGTCGCCATGTTGCGTGCCCTCCAGAAATTGAAGCCACATCATAAATAGCGGTTGCCTCAACGCACGGCATGGCGACTGGGCCATGCGCATGCCCCAAAGCCCGGTCACATGACCCAATCACCACGCCTCAACGGTTTTTGAAGTTGCAAAAGACCAGCTTATTTGGGATGCAAACTCTGAGACTGGTGTACAGCGTCAGGAGTCATTGGGTTTTTGGTTGTGGACGACTCATAGAGGCTGGAAGCAGGCGTACACGACAGTCTGGTTTCTCGTGGTCCAGTACAGCGCCGATCAGAAGTCATTCGTGGCATTAAGCAACGTGCTCATAGCTGACGTTGAACCTGCACGCCACAGCAGCTTCGAAAGTCGAAAGGTTGGGCAAGCAAGACCTGACCCCGGCCTTGCATTCGTCACTTGCAACCAAGCCATCGAAGCCCTCAAAGCCCTCAAAGCCACCCACCGCAACGCCTAAGTCTAGCTCGACGGCCTGTTCGCCACCCTGCAGCAGCGGGCGGCCAGCCGGTCACCACAAATCGAAATAAACAAGCTTTTTTGCGGTTTTTACGCAAAAGTTTCGTTTTGATGTAGGATTGCGCCATGCTTATTGAGTTTTCTGTCACAAATTACCGGTCTATTCTGGAGCGCCAGACGCTCAATTTGGCTGCATCCAGCTATTTCAAAGAGCTGGAATCGCTCAATACATTCATCCCTGATCAGGATGATGGTGTGCCCCGCCTGCTGCGCTCCACCGTGCTGTACGGGCCCAACGCCTCCGGCAAAAGCACGCTGATTCAGGCGCTGCGGTTTGTTGAAAACCAGGTGCTCAACTCTCAAAAGGAAAGTCAGGCGGGCGACGCCATTGATGTGGTGCCGTTCAAGCTGACTACAGCGTCACGTGCGGCGGACAGTGAATTTGAAGTGACCTTTGTGGAGCAAGGCGTTCGCTACGAGTACGGCTTTTGCTGTAACCGCGAGCGCTTTACCGAAGAGTGGCTCATTGCCTATCCGCTGGGCCGCGCACAAAAGTGGTTCCACCGGGTGTTTGATGCCGAAGCGGCGAAAGATGTCTACAAATTCAGCACTTCGTTCTTGGGGGGAAAGACACGTCGCGGACTTTGGAAGGAGCAAACCCGCCCGAATGCCTTGTTCTTTTCCACGGCGATCCAACTGAACAACGAACAACTCAAACCTGCCTTTGACTGGTTTAAGTTGCGTTTGAAGGTGGTTGACTCTGTGCGTGGTTTCAGCCCAGGCTACACCTTGCAGCGCTGCGGCAAAGACGCTGATCGCCAGCGGGTCGTTGCGTTCATGAATTCGGCTGACCTGTCCATCGCTGATATTCGACTGAAAGAATCGGTGTTTTCAGCAGAGTCGTTGCCCAAGGGCGTGCCTGCAGCCATCCGGGATGAGTTCTTGAAAGATATGGCCGGGCGGAAATTGGTGGAGCCACGTTTCTTTCACAAAGATATCAACACGGCAGAAACCGTGGAGTTCGACGAATCCGAGGAGTCTGACGGAACCCTCGCCTTGTTCGCCTTCGCCGGGCCATGGCTGGATGTGATTGAAAACGAACGGGTGCTGGTGGTGGATGAACTGGACACCAGCCTGCATCCTTTGCTGGTGCATCACTTGGTCAAGCGCCTGCATCATGAAGGCACCAAGGCGCAGCTCATTTTTACGACGCACGACACCACGCTGCTCAGCCAGAAACTGTTGCGCCGCGACCAGGTTTGGTTCATGGAGAAAGACGACAAGAGCGCCACCCGCTTGTATCCTTTGTCTGACTTCAGCCCACGCGATAACGAAGCTATCGAGCGGGGCTACTTGAATGGTCGCTACGGCGGCATTCCCTTCTTGAAGGACTTGGACTTCTATGGGGTCTGAGGATCTGTTTCACAAGCGCAAGGCGCGTGCTGGCGCGCAGTTGCAACGGCAGAAACGTGAACGTGCGCGGAACAAGCGCTACCTCATCGTCTGCGAAGGGACGAAGACAGAGCCTTATTACCTGCGCGAGTTGCTGGATGATTTGGGCATTCGTCCGCAGGTGGTTCGTATTGCTCCCAATGAAGGCGTTTCACCAGATCGTGTGGTGGCACATGCTGTGGCGCTTTACGAAGAAGATGCTGTGGCTGGCGATGCTTTTGACACGGTGTACTGTGTGTTTGACCGTGATCGGCACACTACCTTCGACGCAGCGGTGCAGCGCACCCGGGATTTGAATGCTGCGGGGCAGCCCTTTGTGGCCATAACGTCAACCCCCTGCTTTGAAGTATGGTTACTGCTGCACTTTGGGTATTCCGATCAGCCGTTTCACGCAGCTGGCAAAAAATCAGTGGGCGACCAAGTGGTTTCTGCCCTGAAAACCAAGCCTGGGTTTGCGAAGTACGGCAAAGGGAAAAAAGGGATTTATAGCCAGTTGAAGGACAGGATGGCCGATGCGCTCACCCACGCAGAGCGCCTGCGCAGGCACGGGGCAGCCACGGGTAGCATCAACCCGGCAACGAATGCTGATGAGTTGGTAAAGGCAATACAGGCACTTGCAACAAAGTGAGATCTTGGCCGCAATGGGCAATTGCGGGAAAGTTGTCTGATGAAACCGGGAGACACAATGTCAGGAGCTGGTAGATGGCAGGTGCCCGCTGCGACGAAATGCTCGCTGCATAACTGTCTGTCGATCCCTGGTTGCCAACGGCCGCTATCGAACGGGTAGATCGCAAATCTCTAAGACCGCTCCCGCTGCGTACTTGACTTACAAATGTACCGCGTGAAAGTCGGCAACGGGTCTTCAGAACTCATTCTCCCTACGCCAAAACCGACGGTAAAGATTGAATGTTGATGATGGCCTCTGATGGCCTCGAGGCAGGGTGATTGGGTCATGTGACCGGGCTTTGGGGTGAAAGGCGCGCGCCGACAGCACTCGCGTTCCCACACAGCAACTCCGCGCGTGATTTCACCCCAAAACCGCATGCACATGACCCGGTCGCCATGCCGTGCGTTGATGCCTGTCACCACACAATCACCGGTGGTAACGGCGCGGGGGATCATTTGTTGCCGAGGCGGCTCCTCAAAGTGAATAGTCGATCGGCAGGCTGTAGGCAGGATCGGTGTGCCAGTCCCAATAGGTCTGGACCAGCTTCCTGGTCATCGGCCCGGGGCTTGCGTCGCCAATAGCCTGCTTGTCGACCACAGTGACTGGTAACACGCCGCCACCGGAGGTTGAAACAAACACCTCGGCGGCAGCGCGTAATTCATCGGCAGGCAAAGCGCGTTGCTGCACTTCAAAACCCAGCGAATGCGCCATTTCTATCACGGTACGGCGCGACACACCTTCGAGCATGCCTTCGCCGGGGGTCACCAGCACACCGTTGCTGACACAAAACACGTTGAATCCCGGCCCTTCGACGATGTTGCCAACGGCATCGACCAGTAGCACGCTGTCAGCGCCGGCATCCAGGGCCGCGAACAGCCCCATGGTCAGATCGTTCCAGTGGTAGTTCTTGGCGGTCGGGTCTACCGAAGCGGCAGGAATGCGCTGAATGTCGCTGACCATCAAGTGCAGCCCTTTTTCGCGTTGCTCGGCGTTGGCAATCCAGACGTAAGGCACGGCAAAGGCATAAAACTGGTTGACCGCCAGACGCGGATCGCGCGAGCCCCAGGGCGGCTGGCCACGGGTGCAGATCATCTCGACATAAGACGCCCGAAGCCCGCTCAGGCGAACACATTGCGACAACGTGGCGGTGACCTGATCCCGGGTCAGGCCGGGGTCAAGACGCCAGCGCGTGCAACTGCGAAAGAAACGATCCAGATGCGCGTCCAGGCGGAAGAAGGCACC
This sequence comes from Rhodoferax sp., assembly GCA_028711355.1. GTDB lineage: Bacteria > Pseudomonadota > Gammaproteobacteria > Burkholderiales > Burkholderiaceae_C > Rhodoferax. Next base: position 5,336 of record JAQTSL010000032.1, on the reverse strand, counting down.
GTCCCAAACCGTCACCACGTCATAGGTGGCATCGGAGCGCAGGAAGCCCCAGTCCGTCATGGGAATGCTGGCCTGGCCAATCGGCAGGTACTGACCGTGCGCGTAGGCGACGCCTTTGGAATAGTCGGGTGACGACATTGCAAAATCCTTTACAACCTGGGTTGCGGGATTATGCGACGCGCCAACGCGGCGGTCCTGGATGCGGGTCGCTGCCAGGGTCAGAACTTCACCAGAATATCCTCATCGCGCACCACCATCTGGCACGCCAGCCGCCACGGCGGTGGCAAGTCTTTGGTTTCAGCATCTTCAATTTGCTGAACGGTAATCTTGCCAGCCAACTTCAACACCAGTTTTTCCTTCTCGGTCAGTGCAACCCCGATGGGGGTGTTGCCCGACAACACCGACACCTCCACCTGGCACGAGCCGCATTCACCGTTTTCGCATTCCGAGTGGAGCGGGATGTGGTTGGCTTTGGCGGTGGCGAGCAGGGTCCTGGTGTCACCGGCAACGGCATAGACCGTGACATCTTTCTTCAAGCGCGGCGAGCTAAAGGTTACATTGGCCATTTCGAACTCAAGTCAGTATAAATTTGAGAGCGTTTGACGCAAACCAGACGAGGGCTAGTGCCCTATTTGGCTATTGGTTTAACGAACGATGTCGTAGCTGTAATCGGTCTTGCCGATGGCTATGGTGTTGGCGTCCAGCGCCTCAAAGAACTCGTCGAGCAGCATCACCAGCACGCGCAGCGAGCCGGCGTAACCCCAGGTGGCGTAGCGGTGGTAATGGTGGCGGTCGTGGATTGGGAACACCAGGCGCACCAGCGGTGTCTTGGTGTCGCGCTCCAAAAATTTGCCGTAGGTGTTGCCAATCATGAAGTCCACCGGCTCGGTGAACAGCAGCGAGCGCAGATGCCACAGGTCGCGCTTGGGGTACACCTTGCAACCCTTGCCGTAGGGGCTCGAATCAAACAGGGCTTGCACCCTGACTTCCCACTCTTTGCCGCCGTTGGTGGACAGCACATGGGCCGGCTCTGCGCCCAACTCCATCAAAAATGCGGCGTAGCCCAGCATTTGGTCCGGGTCGCCATACAGGGCAAAGCGCTTGCCGTGCAAATGGGCCTGGCTGTCGGCCATGGCATCGACCAATTCGCCACGTTCTTTCTCCAGCGCAGCGGGGATCGGCTTGCCGGTCAGGCGCGAGATTTCCATCAAAAACTTGTCGGTGCCGGCCACACCCATCGGCGCGTTCATCAGCACCACTTCCTGGCCATGCTCGGCGATGAACTTGGCAGTTTTTTCGCAACTGAATTCCTGGAAGATGATGGTGGCTTTGGCATGCAAGCCGGCCACCACTTCTTCTTTGGTGGTGCCGCCCGCGTACATGCGGAATTCGCCGTCGGTGGGTGTGTTCCAGCTCTCCGACGGGTCGCAAATGATGTTGACCGCCACGCCAAACAGGTCAAAGATGCGTCGGATTTCGCGCATGTTGCCCACCACAAAGCCGTCAAAGCCGCCAATGAAGTTGATGCTGTCATTGGGCACGCGCACCAGGGGTTCGGTGGTTTTGGCCTTGCCGTCCCAGAAGTGGCGCAACACGCCCATCAGCGCGTTGTCGTAGCCGGTGATGTGGCTGCCGACAAAGGCGGGTGTGTGGGCAAACGGCACGTCAAAGTCTTCAGGCACGCTGCCTTTTTGCTTGGCGGTCTTGATGAAGGCATCAATGTCGTCACCAATCACCTCGGCCATGCAGGTGGTGGACACGGCAATCATGTCGGGCTTGTACAGGCTGTAGGCGTTGGACAGGCCATCAACCATGTTGTTGAGGCCACCAAACACTGCAGCGTCTTCGGTCATGGAAGAGCTGACACAAGAGGTGGGCTCTTTGAAATGGCGCGTGAAATGCGAGCGGTAATAAGACACACAGCCTTGGCTGCCATGCACAAAGCTCAGTGTTTTGGCAAAGCCGTTGGCGGCAAACACGGCCCCCAGCGGCTGGCAGGCCTTGGCCGGGTTGACGGTGAGTGAGTCGCGGGCAAAGTTCTTTTGTTTGTAGTCTTCGGTCTTGGTCCATTCGACGATCGGGGCGACTTTCTCGTCGGCATGTTTCAGCTCGAATTCTTTTTTCTTGCTCAGCATGTCCTGATATTCAGGCTCACGGAACAGCATTTCATGATCAATGATTTTGTCGGCTACTTGTGGCATGGTGCGCTCCTAAAAAATTGGGTTTGGATGGGTCGATTTGCTGCGCCACCGGGCGGCTACACGAAGTGAGCAAGCAAAGGGGTGAGTCAAGTTTTCCAGGGTGCCTTGGTCAGGCTCCAGATCGGGCTGGAAATCGCCATGTCCATGTCTCTGGCAAAGATGGCAAAGCCGTCATAACCGTGGTACGGGCCGGAGTAATCCCAACTGTGCATCTGGCGGAACGGCACGCCCATCTTCTGGAACACGTACTTTTCCTTGATGCCCGAGCCCACCAGGTCTGGCTTGACCGAATCGACAAAGTGTTCAAACTCGTAGCCGGTGACGTCGTCATAAATCAGCGTCGCGTCCTTGATGTAGTGGGTGGTGCGCTGATAGTCGTCGTTGTGGCCGAATTCATATCCGGTGCCGACCACGACCATGCCCAGGTCTTCATAGGCGCCAATCACGTGGCGCGGGCGCAAACCGCCGATGTACAGCATGACGGTTTTGCCCTCCAGGCGCGGCTTGTACTTGTCAATCACGGCTTGCGTCAGCGGCTTGTACTTGGCGATCACGGCTTCGGTTTTGGCCTTGATGCTGTCGTCAAAGTGGGCGGCAATTTCGCGCAGGCTTTTCTCGATCATGGTGGGGCCGAAAAAGTTGTACTCGACCCAGGGCGTGCCATATTTTTCTTCCATGTGGCGGCTGATGTAGTTCATGGAACGGTAGCAGTGCAACACATTGAGTTTGGCTTTGGGCGTGTTTTCCATCTCTGACAAGGTGCCGTCGCCCGACCATTGCGAAATGACGCGCAAGCCCATTTCTTCGAGCAAGATGCGGCTGGACCAGGCATCACCGCCAATGTTGTAGTCGCCCAGAATGGCCACGTCATAGGGCGTTGAAACAAAGGCGGCGCTTTTGCCCGTATCGGCTTTGTCCAGCACCCAGTCGCGAATGGCATCATTGGCCAGATGGTGGCCCAATGACTGGCTGACCCCCCGAAAACCTTCACAGCGCACCGGCACAATGGTGTGGTTTTCGAACTGTTTGCTTTTCTTTTTGGCGATGGCCTCGATGTCGTCGCCAATCAGGCCAATCGGGCATTCAGACTGGATCGAAATGCCGCGGTTCAGCGGGAACAGTTCCTGTACCTCGTCAATGATCTTGTCGAGCTTTTTGTCACCGCCAAAAACGATGTCTTTTTCTTGAAAGTCAGAGGTGAATTGCATCGTGACAAAGCTGTCGATGCCGGTGGTGCCCACGTAATAGCTGCGCCGATTGGCCCAGGAATATTGGCCACAACCGACTGGGCCGTGGCTGATGTGAACCATGTCCTTGATCGGGCCCCAGACCACGCCTTTGGAGCCCGCATAGGCGCAACCCCGTATTGTCATCACGCCCGGCAAAGACTTGATGTTGGACTTGACGCCGCAGTCGGGCTTGCCCTCTTCATACACGCCCAGGTGCTTGGCGCGCCTTTTGGCCATCTTCTCGGGATAGGCCTTCAGTACTTCATCAATCAGGGCCTTGTTCGCGGCCTTGCGATCTTCAACAACGGCAGTCATGGGGAACTCCAGTAGGTAAATGGGTTGGGAATGCCGTGCGCTTTTCAGGCCACAGCCAGTTCGGCAGCCGACTTGCCCACCTGGGTCTCATCGATGGTGTCCATGATGCCGAACTCCATCAGCATGTCTTCCAACTGATCCATGGTGATAGGCGTAGGTATCGTGCCGTTGCCCACGTTGTCGTGAATCTTGCTGGCCAGCGTGCGGTATTCAGCAGCTTGCTTGGAATCGGGCGCGTATTCGATCACGGTCATGCGGCGCAGCTCGGCGTGTTGCACGATGTTGTCGCGCGGTACAAAGTGGATCAGTTTGCTGCCCAACATGCCAGCCAGGGCATCGGCCAATTCGTATTCTTTGTCGGTCTGGCGCTCGTTACAGACCAAACCACCCAGGCGCACACCGCCTGAATTGGCGTATTTCAAGACGCCCTTGGAGATGTTGTTGGCGGCGTACATGGCCATCATTTCGCCAGACATCACAATGTAAATTTCTTGCGCCTTGTTTTCACGGATCGGCATGGCAAAACCACCGCACACCACATCACCGAGCACGTCGTAAGACACATAGTCCATGTTGTCGTAAGCGCCGTTTTCTTCCAGAAAGTTGATTGATGTAATGACACCGCGGCCAGCACAGCCAACTCCTGGCTCCGGGCCACCGGATTCGACGCAACGGATGCCCTTGTAACCAATCTTCATCACGTCTTCACGTTCCAGGTCTTCTACAGAGCCGGCCTCTGCCGCCAGCGACAGAATGGTGTTTTGTGCCTTGGCGTGCAGAATCAACCGGGTCGAGTCGGCTTTGGGGTCGCAGCCAACAATCAGGATTTTTTGGTTCAGGTCAGACAGTGCTGCCAGCGTGTTTTGCGACGTGGTCGATTTGCCGATGCCACCCTTGCCATAGAAGGCGATTTGCCGAAGTTTTGCCATTTGAATACTCCAATTAAAAGAAAGTTAAGAACCAAGCTTGCGTCGCCGCGACTGGTGTCAGCTTTCGTGCCTGTGGGTCTTCTTTGTTTAGGTTCACGTCGGCCGGACTTATGCCCCGCACCATCCTTATTGCAGCTTCCGTGCCATGCTGAAACGAACGCGCAAAGTGAGCCAGATGGGTGATTTATGTCTAATTAAATCAACGGGTTAAAGATTTAAACCGCAGCGGGTTTTGACTTTGTTGATTTCCTGACAAAGCCATGGATCGTGTCGTATTTGTCGTTTGCTTTGGCTGCGCAATCTTCAAGGGTGCCCGAGTCACCACGTGGTGTCATGCCAGTCTTCCCATGCGAAGCGTTGTTTGATTCAACAGGCGGTCTGTTGAATGCCAATTATTTTGGAATATTCGGCAAATTTTGTCCAAAATTTTAGTTTTGTCTAAAATTAACCCATGCAAACTTTTACTGCTGTTTTGACCTGAGCGCCCAGTTGGGTGAAGGCAGCCCCTACCACCAAACCCACGGCGTTTACCTCGACGATAAAGCAACCGTTTTTCTGTAAATTCTGATTTTTGGTGTCGTGATTGTTGCGCGAGCGCGTTGGTTCAAAGTTTCATGTTCAGGTAGATTTTGGCGGTCAACCACTCCTCATCTTGTTCAGCC
>JAQTSL010000031.1 GCA_028711355.1 Rhodoferax sp. | reverse complement strand
CGGCATGGCCGAGGTCGGCAACATGGGGCTGCCACCCAAGCTGCTGGCGCAAGGCGTGACCGACATGGTGCGCATCTCGGACGCCCGCATGAGCGGCACGGCGTATGGCACGGTTGTATTGCACGTGGCCCCCGAGGCCGCCGCTGGTGGCCCGCTGGCCATTGTGCAAGACGGCGACTGGATTGCGCTGGACAGTTATGCAGGCAAGCTGGAGCTGGAAATCACCGATGCCGAAATCACCCGGCGCCTGGCGGCACGGCAAGCCTTGCTGGATCAGGCACCCCCGCCACCCAAAGGGGGTTACCTGGAGCTCTACATCGACCGCGTGTTGCAAGCCGACGAAGGCTGCGACTTTGATTTTCTGGTGGGCTGCCGTGGTGCCGAGGTGCCCCGGCATTCACATTGACTTTTTCAAGAGTCGTGATGTCATCAAAAATCAAATGCGCTGTTATCGGGCCGGGCAATATCGGCACCGACCTGCTTTACAAACTCAGGCGCAGCCCGGTGCTGCAGCCGGTCTGGATGGTGGGGATAGACCCCAGCTCTGAGGGATTGCAACGGGCGCGTGAACTGGGCTTGCAAACCACCGACCAGGGCGTTGCGGGGCTGCTGGCGCATGTGCTGACCGACGGTGTGCAGATTGCCTTTGATGCCACTTCGGCCTACGTACATGCCGAGAATTCGCGCCAGCTCAACGCGCTGGGTGTGTTGATGATTGACTTGACACCGGCCGCCATCGGCCCGTTTTGTGTGCCGCCGGTGAACCTGGCGCAGTTGCTCGGCCAGGGTGCCATGAACGTCAACATGGTCACCTGCGGCGGGCAGGCCACCATCCCGATCATTGCCGCCGTTTCCCAAGTGCAGCCGGTTCAGTACGGTGAAATTGTGGCCAGCATCGCTTCCAGGTCAGCCGGGCCCGGCACCCGCAAAAACATCGATGAATTCACCCGCACGACCGCCGCCGCCATTGAGCAAGTAGGTGGTGCAAAAAAGGGCAAGGCGATCATCATCATCAACCCGGCCGAGCCGCCGCTGGTGATGCGCGACACGGTGCACTGCCTGACTGAAACCGAGCCGGATCAGGCCAGGATCACGGCATCCATTCACACCATGCTCACCGAAGTGCAAAAGTATGTGCCCGGTTACCGGCTGGTCAACGGCCCGGTGTTTGATGGAAAGCGGGTGTCGGTGTTTCTGGAGGTACAAGGCCTGGGCGATTTTTTGCCCACCTACTCTGGCAACCTCGACATCATGACCGCCGCCGCCGCGCGCACCGCCGAGCTGTTTGCCCACGGCATCCAGGCCGGCCAGATTGCCCTTCAACCGGTGACCAGCGTTGCCCGGAGCACCCCATGACTGTTCAAGGCAAAACCATCACCGTGCACGACATGACGCTACGCGACGGCATGCACCCCAAGCGCCACCAGATGACGCTGGCGCAGATGCGTTCGGTGGCCACCGGGCTGGACGCCGCCGGTGTACCGCTGATTGAAGTCACCCACGGCGATGGGCTGGGTGGCGCGTCGGTCAACTATGGCTTTGCGGCGCACAGTGACGAAGACTATTTAACCGCCGTGATTCCACTGCTGAAAAAAGCCCGCGTGTCGGCGCTGCTGATTCCCGGCATTGGCACGGTCGATCACCTGCGCATGGCGCGCGACCTGGGCGTGCACACCATCCGCGTGGCGACCCATTGCACCGAGGCCGACGTGTCGGAGCAGCACCTCAGCCTGGCGCGCCAGTTGGGCATGGACAGCGTGGGTTTCTTGATGATGGCGCACAAGGCCGACGCCCAGCGTCTGGTCAAAGAAGCGCGTCTGATGGAAAGCTTCGGTGCCAACTGTGTCTATATCACCGACTCGGCTGGTTACATGTTGCCGGCCGAGGTGAGCGACAAAATCAGCGCCGTGCGCGCCGCGCTCAAGCCGCAAACCGAAGTGGGTTTTCATGGCCACCACAATCTGTCCATGGGCGTGGCCAATTCGGTGGCAGCGGTGCAGAGCGGCGCCACACGCATTGATGCCGCCGCTGCCGGGCTGGGTGCGGGGGCCGGCAACACGCCGATGGAAGTGTTGATTGCCGTGTGTAACCGCATGGGTATTGAGACCGGCGTGGACCTGTTCAAGATGCAGGACGTGGCCGAAGACATTGTGGTGCCGATGATGGACCGACCGATGCGCATCGACCGCGATGCGCTGATTCTGGGCTACGCCGGGGTTTATTCGTCATTTTTGCTGTTTGCCCAGCGGGCCGAGAAAAAATACGGCGTGAGTGCGCGTGAATTGTTGATAGAACTGGGCCGCCGCGGCATGGTGGGTGGCCAGGAAGACATGATTGAAGACGCGGCGTTGACGCTGGCCAAAGCGCGCGGTCTGCTGTGACCTGAAACTCCTGGAGCAACCTGATGTCAACCTCAACCGCTCGCTACAAGGGCGTCTTTCCGGTGGTGCCCACCACGTTCCATGAAACCGGTGAACTGGATCTGCCCAGCCAGAGGCGCTGTGTTGATTTCATGATCGACGCCGGTTCCAACGGACTGTGCCTTCTGGCCAATTTTTCCGAGCAGTTTTTGCTCTCGGACACTGAGCGTGAGGTGCTCACAAAAACCATTCTGGCGCATGTGGCAGGCCGCGTTCCGGTGATCGTCACCACCACCCATTTCAGCAGCGCGGTGTGTGCCGCGCGCAGCCGCCAGGCGCAGGAGCTGGGTGCCGCCATGGTGATGGTGATGCCGCCCTACCACGGAGCAACTTTCCGGGTGCCGGAGGCGCGTATTGCCGAGTTTTATGACCGCGTCTCGGATGCCATTGACATCCCGATCATGATCCAGGATGCACCGGCGGCCGGTACCGTGCTGTCGGCGGCGTTGCTGGCCCGCCTGGCCAAAGAGATTCAACAGGTGGCTTACTTCAAGATTGAAACCCCCGGCGCTGCCAGCAAATTGCGTGATCTGATTGCGCTCGGCGGCTCCGCCATTGAAGGCCCGTGGGACGGCGAAGAAGCCATTACGCTGATGGCCGATCTGGATGCCGGTGCCACCGGTGCCATGACTGGCGGCGGTTATCCGGACGGCATCCGGCTGATCATGGATGCCTATGCCCGGGGTCAGCGCGAAGCCGCTTTTGACCACTACCAACGCTGGCTGCCGCTGATCAATTTTGAAAACCGTCAGAGTGGCATTCTGAGCGCCAAGGCGCTGATGAAAGCCGGTGGCGTGATTGCCTGCGAGGCACCGCGCCACCCCTGGCCGACCATGCACCCGGCGGTGCGCGACGGGCTACTGGAATGCGCGCGCCGCCTGGACCCCCTGGTGCTGCGCTGGGCCAGATAAGTGCTTGGTTGGCTGCGCCACCGTGCGAGGCCTGAAACCGCTCCCTCACCTTCACATTTTTTCAGGAGAATTCATGCCGCATCCATCCACACCCCTGCAAGACGGTTGCCAGATCGTCATCACCGGCGGTGCCGGGTTTCTGGGCGTACGCCTGGCGCGCACCCTGCTGGCCCAAGGACAGTTGGCGCTGGCCGGGGGGGCTCCGCGCTGCATCGCGCGCATCACACTGGTGGACCGGGCACCACCGCCAGCTGACCTGCTGGCCGACCCGCGGGTGCAGGTGTTGATTGGCGATCTGAATCAATTGTTAGAGAACACGCAGGATGCAGCGCCCATCGTGTCTGCGCAGACTGCTATTGTTTTTCATTTGGCCGCAGCCGTCAGCGGTGAATGTGAAGCTGATTTTGATCTGGGTATGCGCAGCAACTTTGCCGCCATGCTGGGTTTGTTGCAGGCCTGCCGGGCGCTCGCCACGCAGCCGGTGCTGGTGTTTGCCAGTTCGCTGGCGGTGTTTGGCGACGCGCCCGGTACACCGCTGCCCGCGGTGATTGAAGACACCACGCTACCGACACCGCAAAGCAGTTACGGCATCCAGAAATTTATTGGTGAGCAACTGGTAGCGGACTTCACGCGCAAGGGTTTTGTGCAGGGCCGCAGCGTGCGCCTGATGACGGTGAGTGTGCGCCCGGGCAAGCCCAACGGCGCGGCGTCGAGCTTTTTGAGCGGCATGCTGCGCGAACCGCTGGCCGGTGTGCGCGCGCCGTGTCCGGTCGCGGCCGATACCCCGGTGGCGCTGTCGTCACCGGCGCGCACCATCGCCGGGCTGATCGCCGCCGCACAGACCAGCACCGCAGACTGGGGGCCGCGCACGGCGCTCACCTTGCCCGCACTTACCACCACCCCGGCGGCAATGGCCGCAGCACTGGCGCAAGTGGCCGGGCCCGCGGTGGCAGCGCTGATCGACTGGACACCCGACGCCGCCATCGAGCGCATCGTCAAGACCTGGCCGGCGCGCATCAACGCGCAGCGGGCCGCCCGCCTGGGGCTGCTGCCCGAAACCAGCTTTGAAGACATCGTGCGTGAGTACATCAGGGAAAACACCGATGCCGTCAAGCTGCCCGTTCAGTGACAATCAAATTTGTCATACAACTTTTCCCGTCGTTCGTTATTTTTTTAATCCAGGAGACAACCCATGAAATTAAGCAAACTGCTGATCGGTCTTTCTTTGGCCATTGGTTTCGTCGCTACTGCGGCAGCCCAGACCACCATGAAGATCAACATCTCGATCGCGCAAAACTCGCACCAGGGCGTGGCCATTGACACCTTCGCCAAAGAGGTTGAAAAAGGCACCGCCGGGCGCATCAAGATTCAGCCGTTTTACAACGCCTCGCTGGGCAGCGAACGCGAGTCGATTGAGTCGGTGCAACTGGGCACGCAGGAGCTGACCTTTACCTCCACCGGCCCGGTGCCCAACTTTGTGCCCGATGCCAAGATTCTGGACATCCCTTTTCTGTTCCGCGACAAGGCGCACGCCCGCATGGTGCTCGACGGCCCCATTGGCCAGGAGATGCTGACCAAGTTTGAATCCAAAGGTTTCAAGGCGCTGGCCTGGGGCGAAAACGGCATGCGCAACGTCACCAACAACAAACACGCGGTGGTGACGCCCGAAGACCTGAAAGGCCTGAAACTGCGCACCATGGAAAACCCGGTGCACGTGGCGGCCTACAAGGGTCTGGGCATTGTGACCACCCCCATGGCCATGGCCGAAGTGTTTACCGCCCTGCAACAAGGCACGGTGGACGGTCAGGAAAACCCGCTGTCGGTGATCATGGCGGCCAAGCTCGACCAGGTACAAAAACACGTGTCACTCACCGGCCACGTGTATTCGCCCGCCATCTTTTTGATGAACAAGGCGGCGTTTGACAAGCTCAGCGCGGCCGACAAAAAAGTGTTTCTGGACGCAGCCAAAACAGCGGTGGTGGTGAATCGTGCACGCGTGGATTCGGATGATGCGATGGGTGTGACCTACCTGCGCGGCAAGGGCATGACGGTGACGGAAAACTTGGACAAATCCAAGTTTGTCGCCAAACTGGCCCCGGTGTATGCCGAGTTTGAAAAGCAGTTTGGCAAAGCCAACATGGACCGCATCCGCAACACCAAGTAAGCCGCTCGTGAGCGATTGAGCGCCCGACGGTTCACCACTCGCGGGCGTTTTTTTCACCCCCATGTCAGGCGAAATAGCTTATGCGTGAGAAATTTCTGCGGTTTGAACACTGGACCAGTCGCGCCGCGCTGGTCACGGCCTGTGCCATGCTGCTGGTGGCGGCCAGTTTGGGCATGTTCCAGATCATCACCCGCTTTGTGCTGGAAAGCCCGGCCGAGTGGACCGAGGTGCTGATTCGCTTCAGCCTGATCTGGATGGTGTTTTTGGGCATCCCAATGGCCTTTCGCCAAGGCGCCATGGTGAGTGTGGATGTGCTGTACCGCTGGAGCCCGGCGCGCGTGCGCCGCCTGCTCGACGGTGTGGTGGCGCTGGCCGCGCTGACGCTGGTGGGCATCATCATCTGGTGGGGCTGGGACTACGCGCAACGCGGCAAGGTGCAAACCATGGCCGGGCTCGAAGTGTTGTCGATGTTCTGGGCCTATCTGGCCATGCCGGTGGGCGGCCTCTTTAGCGTGATTGCCATCATTGGCAATTGGCTTGACCCACGACGCCTTGAACTGGAGACCGCGCAATGACCACCGCCATGCTTGTCACCATGGTGCTGTGCTTTGCACTCACCGTGTCGGTGGCTGTTTCGATCGGGCTGGCCGCCATCCTGGGCATCCAGGTGGCCGAGGTCAACATGCTGATCTCCGTGAAAGAGATGTTCAACGCCATTAACCGGTTTCCGTTGGCCGCCATTCCGTTTTTCATCCTGGCCGGCAACATCATGGAAACCGGCGGCATTTCGCGCCGCCTGGTGGACTTTGCCAAGAGCCTGGTGGGTGGCGTGCAGGGCGGCTTGCCCATGACCTGTGTGCTGACCTGCATGATTTTTGCCTCGGTGTCGGGCTCGTCGGTGGCCACCACCTTTGCCATTGGCACCATATTGATTCCGGCATTGATCAAGCACGGTTACCCCACCACCTGGGCCGCCTCGCTACAGGCCACCAGCGCCGAGTTGGGGGTGGTGATTCCGCCCAGCATTCCCATGATCTTGTACGGGGTCAGTGCCGAAGTGTCGATTGGCGAGCTGTTCATTGCGGGTTTTGGCCCAGGGCTGTTCATCAGCGGTGCGCTGATGCTCTTTGTCTGGGTGGTTTGCAAGCTCAAGGGCTGGGGCAAACACGATGGCGACGGCCGCCTTTCCGTCGGTAAAGCCACCTGGAAAGCCGGTTGGGCACTCTTGATGCCGGTGATTATTCTGGGCGGCATTTATGGCGGCGTGTTCACCCCAACCGAGGCCTCGGCCGTGGCGGTGTTTTACGCGCTGATCGTCGGCCTGGTGATCTACCGCGAGATCAAGCTGCCCGATCTGTATAACATTTTCCGCCGCTCGGTGCTGTCGTCAGCGGTCATCATGTTCATCATTGCCAACGCCGGTTTGTTTGCGTTTTTGATCACCCGCGCCGGCGTGCCCGAGGCCATTGGCCTGTGGCTGCAAGACGTCCTCAAATCACCCGCCTACTTTTTGCTGGGTGTGAATGCCGCGCTGTTCATCATTGGCATGTTTATCGAGACCGGTGCCGCCATCATTGTGCTGGCACCCATTCTGGCTCCGGTGGCGATGCACTTTGGCATTGACCCGGTGCACTTTGGCCAGATCATGGTGGTAAATCTGGCGCTGGGCATGATCACGCCACCATTTGGTGTGAATCTGTTTGCCGCGTGTACCGTGGCGCGCATTTCGCTGGACCGCATGGTCAAAGACCTGATCCCGTTTGTGCTGGTGGTGCTGGCTTGCCTGATGGTGGTGTCGTATGTACCGGCGTTGTCGCTCACCTTGCGCGACCTGGTCTATGCCCGCTAGGGGGCCGCGCAGCGTGCCTTGTTCGCCATGACAAGCCAGTTCAAACCCAGCACGCCAGGCGCTTACCTGTCGGATCAGGTGGCAGACACTTTGGCGGCCGAAATCCGCTCCGGGCGGCTCACCGTAGGGGTCAAGCTGCCCACCGAGGCGATGCTGGTGGAACGCTTCAAGATCAGTCGCACCGTAGTGCGTGAGGCCTTGTCCAGACTCAAGTCCCTGGGTCTGGTCGAATCCAGGCAGGGCAGCGGGGTTTACGTCAAAGAGCATGGTTTTTTGCCGCTGAACTTTGATGCCAGGTCCGCCGTGTCACGCCAGGCGGTAGTGCAGATCGTCGAGGTGCGCCGTGCGCTGGAGGCCGAAGTGGCCGCGCTGGCGGCCAAGCGGCGCAGTGCGGCCGATCTCAAACGCATCCAGAAAGCCATCAATCAACTGGCACGGGCAGTCAAGGCCGGTGGCGACGGCGTGGATGAAGACGTGCAATACCACCTGGCCATTGCCCAGGCGGCGCGCAACCCTTTTTTACTTGGCACCTTGCAATACCTGGGACAGTTCTTACTGGGTGCCACGCGCGTCACGCGCGCCAACGAAGCGCGGCGCGACGATTTTGCCGACCAGGTGCGCAGCGAGCACGCGCTGATATTTGCCGCCATCGAGGCTGCGGATGCCGAGGCGGCACGCCGGGCGGCGGCGCGGCACATGGACAACGCCATCAGCCGCATCGAGCACGCTGACCCAACGTTTTGGCAGCAGACCGGTGTGGAACTGGCCAGTGACCTGGTGGGTGGCTTACCTGCCAGCAGCAGGGTCCGCCCAGCCTGAATATTTAGCAATAGAAAGCGGAGTTTTTCATGACCAAAAATGTAGGATTGATCGGCCTGGGGGCCATGGGTGCCGGTATGGCCAGCTCACTGCGCCGCCACGGCTGCCAGGTGCATGTGTTTGACGTGCGCGCCGATGCCGCGCAAGCCTTTGCGGCTGCGGGCGGTGTCGCCTGCGCCTCGCCGGCAGAATTGGCAACACGGTGCAATGTGATTGTCTCGGTGGTGGTGAACGCCGCGCAAACCGAAGCCGTGCTGTTTGGCGACCACGGTTGTGCCCCCGCCATGACCCGTGGCAGTGTCTTCATCATGTGCTCCACGGTGGACCCGAACTGGTCCATCGCCACGGAAGCAAGGTTGGCCAAACTTGGCATTCTGTACATCGACGCGCCGATCTCGGGCGGTGCCGCCAAGGCCGCCAGTGGCCAGATGACGATGATGACCGCCGCCACGCCCGCCGCCTACGCCGCAGCGGGCGACTTGCTCGATGCCATGGCCGCCAACGTGTATCGGCTGGGCGACAAGGCCGGTGCCGGTAGCAAGGTGAAGATCATCAACCAGTTGCTCGCCGGTGTGCACATTGCCGCAGCGGCTGAGGCCATGGCGCTGGGCCTGCGTGAAGGCGTGAACCCCGACGCGCTGTACGACGTGATCACGCACAGCGCGGGCAATAGCTGGATGTTTGAAAACCGCATGGCGCATGTGCTCAAGGGCGACTACACGCCGCTGTCGGCGGTGGACATCTTTGTGAAGGATTTGGGCCTGGTGCTCGACGTAGCTCGCGCCAGCAAGTTTCCGCTGCCGCTGTCCAGCACAGCGCACCAGATGTTCATGCAAGCTTCGACTTCGGGTTTTGCGCGCGAAGACGACAGCGCGGTGATCAAGATTTTTCCGGGCATTGAACTGCCCCAAAAAGCATGAAAAAAATTCTTCTGGGCTGTATTGCCGACGACTTTACCGGCGCCACCGACCTGGCCAACAACCTGGTGCGCTCTGGCATGCGCGTGGTGCAAGCCATGGGCGTGCCGACCCAGCCGCTCAACGCCGATGCCGACGCGGTGGTGGTGGCACTCAAGTCGCGCACGGTACCAAAGGCCGAGGCCATCGCCCAGTCGTTGGCTGCACTCCAGTGGTTACAAGCGCAAGGTGCCCGGCAGATTTACTTTAAGTATTGCTCCACCTTTGAAAGCACGACGCAGGGCAACATTGGCCCGGTGACCGAGGCGCTGATGGACGCGCTGGCCGGGCAGCCAGGCGCTGACTTCAGCATCGCAACACCCGCTTTCCCGGACAACGGGCGCACCGTGTTCAAGGGCCACCTGTTTGTCGGTGATGTGCTGCTGAGCGAGAGCGGCATGCAAAACCATCCGCTCACCCCCATGACCGATGCGAATCTGGTGCGGGTACTGCAAAGCCAGTGCCGCGGCAAGGTGGGCTTGATCGACTACAAGGTGGTGGCGCAGGGCGAGTCGGCCATGCGGGCACGCATGGCTGAGTTGCGTGCCCAAGGCGTGCGCATTGCGGTGCTGGATGCCGTCAGCAACGACGACTTATATCGCATGGGGCCGGCCTTGAAAGACCTGGCGCTGGTGACGGCAGGATCGGGCGTGGCGATTGGCCTGCCGGCCAACTTTGGCATGGCGCCCAGCAACACGGCCAGCGCCTTGCCTGCGCCGACCGGCTTTCAGGCGGTGGTGTCGGGCAGCTGTTCATTGGCCACCAACCGGCAAGTTCAAGCGTTTATTGCAGCCGGCTACCCGGCGCTGGCGATTGATCCGCTCATGCTTACCGGCGACGGCACGCAGGCCGTGGAAGATGCTTTGAAGTGGGCGCTGCCCTTGCTGGGCAAGCATCCCGTGCTCATTTATTCTTCAGCTTCGCCGGAGGCGGTGAAGGCCGTGCAAGCGCAATTGGGTGTGCAAGCAGCGGGTGATCTGGTGGAGCGCACGCTGGCGGCCATTGCGCGCGGTCTGGTTGAACGTGGTGTGCGTCAGTTGGTGGTGGCGGGGGGCGAGACCTCGGGCGCCTGTGTGCAGGCGCTGGGCATCACGCAAATGAAGATCGGCCCGCAGATTGACCCCGGCGTGCCGTGGTGCCATGCCCAAAGCGCGGCTGCGCCGCAAGCTGGGTTGCACTTGACGCTGAAGTCCGGCAACTTTGGTACCGACGACTTTTTTGTGAAAGCTTTCGGGTGCTTGAAATGAAAGTCCTTTCGATTGTTGCTGGCTACCCCGTTCCGTGATGACGCGACAACATGACCGAACAACAAGCCCGCGAAGAAATCTGCCGTATTGGGCACAGCCTGTTTGTGCGTGGCTATGTGCACGCCACGGCGGGCAACATCAGCGTGCGCCTGGACGACGCGCACGGTGGCGGCTTTTTGATCACCCCAACGGATGCCTGCCTGGGTTTTCTGGAACCAGACCGGTTGGCCAGGCTTGATGCCCATGCGCAGCAGATCAGTGGCGACAAAGCTAGCAAGACCATAGCGCTTCACGCCCATATCTACTGCGCTGCAGGCCAATTTAATCCACAAACCCGGTGCATCATCCACACCCACAGCAGGCATTGTGTGGCGCTGACACTGCGGCCCTCTGACGGCACTGCGTTGCCAAGCGGCATGCGCCCTGCTGAGCCCGGTGTTTTGCCAAAGCCGGTAGCTGCACAAGCCGAGTTGCTGCCTCCCATCACCCCTTATTTCGTCATGAAGGTGGGGCATGTCCCGGTGATCCCCTACCACCGCCCCGGCGACCCGGCGGCGGCGCAGCAAGTGGCGCAGACCATCAGGCGTTATGGCGAGGCGGGTACGCCGATTCGGGCCGTGATGCTGTCGCGCCTGGGCCCCAACGTGTGGCACGACACGCCGGCAGCGGCCATGGCCACGCTGGAAGAACTTGAAGAAACCGCCCGGTTGATGATGTTGAGCACCCCGGTGCCAACAGCGTTGACCGATTTTCAAATCAATGAACTGCGCCAAACCTTTGGCGCGTTATGGTGAATCTATGCCCCAATTTGCTGCCAATTTGTCCATGCTCTACCAGGAGCACGCGTTTTTGGACCGTTTTGATGCTGCCGCCAAAGACGGCTTCAAAGCGGTGGAATATCTGTTTCCGTATGCCTTTGCCAAAGCCGACATTGCGGCTCGGTTGAAGGCCAACGGCTTGCAGCAGGTACTGTTCAACGCACCACCGGGCAACTGGGACGCGGGTGAACGTGGCCTGGCCTGCCTGCCCGGGCGTGAAGCCGAGTTTCGCGTCGGCATGGCGCAAGCGCTGGACTACGCTGCGGCGCTGGACTGCCCGCGCATTCATGTCATGGCGGGTTCGCTGCCCGCCGGGGCCACGCACGCGGCACTGCGCGCCACCTACCTTGGCAACCTGCGCTGGGCGGCGCAAGCGGCGGCCAAGGAGGGGCGCGACGTGCTGATCGAACCCATCAACACGCGCGACATTCCTGGCTTTTATCTGAACCGGCAAGACGTGGCGCACGCCATTCTGGCCGAGCTGGCCGAACCCAACCTGAAGGTGCAGCTCGACCTGTACCACTGCCAGATCGTTGAAGGTGACCTGGCCATGAAGATCCGACAGTACCTGCCCACGGGTAAGGTCGGCCACATCCAGATTGCCGGTGTGCCAATGCGCCACGAACCCGACCTGGGCGAGATCAACCACGACTATCTGTTTGCGCTGCTCGATGAACTGGGCTACCGCGGCTGGATCGGCTGTGAATACCGCCCGGCGGACGCCAGCGCCGGGGGCACCTCCAGGGGGCTGGGCTGGTTCAAACGTTACCTGCGTTGATTTAACCTGATGACAACACCATGACAACAACTTTCACTCCTCTGCGCGTTGGTTTTATCGGCCTGGGCATGATGGGCCGTGGCATGGCCACGCATGTGCTGGCCAAAGGCCACCCCGTCAGCATGCTGGTGCGCTCGGCTGCGGCGCGCGAGCGCTGCGCAGCGCTACTGGCCGGTGGTGCCACGGCGCTGGCAAGCTCGGCGCAGGTGGCGGCCAGCGCCGATGTGCTGATCATCTGCGTCACCGGGTCGCCCGAGGTGGAACAGGTCATGCTGGGCCCGGGCGGTGTGCTCGAAGGCCTGAAGCCCGGTTGTGTGGTGGTGGAATGCTCCACCTCGCAACCCGACTCGACACGGCAACTGGCCGCCGCGGTGCAGGCCAAAGGCGGTTTGATGCTGGATGCGGCGCTCACCGGCACGCCGAAAAATGCCGAGGAAGGTCAGCTCAACCTGCTGGTGGGTGGCGACCAGGCGCTGCTGGAGCAATTGCGCCCGCTGTTTGCGCTGTTCGCGAAAAACATTTTTTACTGCGGTGCGGTGGGTGCGGGTCACAGCACCAAGCTGCTGCACCAGTTTGTCGTGCTGGGCAACTCGGCCATTCTGGCGGAGGCGTTTTCGTGCGCCAGCAAAACCGGTGTCGATCTGGCGGTGCTGTGCGACGTGATTGATTCGGGCGGGGCCAACAGCACGGCGTTTCAGCGCCTGCGACCCTATGTGCTGGAAGGCAACGACCAGATGTTTCGCTTTTCAATTGGCAACGCGCACAAGGACATGCGGTACTACGCGCGCATGACCGGCGAAGCCAAAGCGGTGGCGTATCTGGGTGACGCCGTCCACAACACCTACACCGTGGCGCACAACCAGGGCTACAGCGCGCAGTTCATCCCGCACCTGATCAACAGCGCCAACACGCTCAATGGCGTCGCCCCAGAATTGAAGCGCCAGCCCTGAGCCGACCTGCGGAACAAAAGATGTCTGAACGTCGTTTGATAAGGTCTCGCCATGCAACTCAACTTCATTGCCAACACCGCACAACCCTCGGCCTCGGGCCAGACAATTGCCGTCATTGACCCGTCAGACGGCCAGCCGTTTGATGCCATTCAGCGCAGCAACGCGGCCGACATGGATGCTGCCGTGCGCGCCGCGCGCCATTGTTTTGATAGCAGTTGGCAAAAGTTCAGCGCGGCTGAACGGGGTAAATTGCTTATGCGCCTGTCCCAGCGCGTGGCGCAGGGTGTGGACGAACTCACGCTGCTTGAGCAGCGCGACTGCGGCAAACCGACACGCCAGGCGCGCGCCGACGCGCTGGCGCTGGCGCGTTACTTCGAGTTTTACGCCGGGGCCTGCGACAAGCTGCATGGCGACACCATTCCCTACATGGATGGCTACAGCGTGCTGACCTGGCGCGAGCCGCACGGTGTGACCGGCCACGTTATTCCGTGGAACTACCCGATGCAGATTTTTGGCCGCAGCGTGGGTGGTGCGCTGGCTGCGGGCAACGCCTGCGTGGTCAAGCCCGCCGAAGACGCCTGCCTGTCGCTGATCCGCGTGGCGCAGATGGCGGCCGAGGTGGGTTTTCCGGCCGGTGCCATCAATATCGTCACCGGCTACGGCCACGAGGTGGGCGACGCGCTGGCGCACCACCCCGGCATTGACCACATCAGCTTTACCGGCAGCCCCGCGGTGGGCACGCTGATTGCGCAAGTGGCGGCAGAGCGCCATTGCCCGGTAACGCTGGAGCTGGGCGGCAAAAGCCCGCAGATCGTTTTTGCCGATGCCGACCTGGACGCGGCGCTGCCGGCCATCGTCAACGCCATCGTGCAAAACGCCGGACAAACCTGCTCGGCGGGCTCGCGTTTGCTGGTGGAGCAAAGCATCTATGAGGCGCTGCTGGTGCGCCTGGGCGCGCTGTTTGAGGCGCTCAAAGCCGGCCCGGCCAGCCTGGACCTGGACCTGGGGCCGCTGATCCGCCAGAGTCAGCAGCAACGCGTGTGGGACTTTTTAAGCGACGCCCAGGCCGCCAACATTCCGATGGTGGCGCAAGGCCAGGTGGTGGACGCGGCACCCGAGACGGGTTTTTACCAGGCACCAACGCTGCTGCGCGACGTGCCGGTAACGCATCGGCTGGCTCAACAGGAAATTTTTGGCCCGGTGCTGTGCGTCATGGCGTTCCGCGACGAAGACCATGCGGTCGAACTCGCCAATGCGACCCGGTTTGGTCTGGTGGCCGGGGTCTGGACAAACGACGGCGCACGCCAGTTCCGCATGGCGCGGCGCGTGCACAGCGGTCAAGTGTTCATCAACAACTATGGTGCCGGTGGCGGCGTCGAGCTGCCGTTTGGCGGAGTCAAGTCGTCCGGTTACGGGCGTGAAAAAGGGCTGGAGGCGTTGCACAGCTTCACCACGCTGAAAACCGTGGCGTTCAGGCACGGCTGATCGCCACATGTTTTTATTATCCAAAAGTCATAGCTGCTTGTGCTTGTTGAATATGGGCTAAAAGCGATTTTGTTGCTGCTTTTTTGACTTGAACCACAAGAGGAACTCACCATGCGCGTCCACCACAAATCCATCATCGTCACCGGTGCCGGCCAGGGCATTGGCAAAGGCATTGCCCTGCGCCTGGCCGCCGAGGGTGCCAGGATCATCGTCAACGACATCAACACCGAGCTGGGTACGGCGGTCGCGGCCGAGATCGTGGCCGCTGGCGGCACCGCGGCTTTTGTGGCGGCCGACGTGACGCAGTCGGGCCAGGTGAAGGCGCTGGTCGAGGCCGCCGTGCAGCGCTACGGCCGCCTGGACGTGATGGTGAACAACGCCGGCTGGACGCACCGCAACCGCCCGGCGCTGGAAGTCTCGGAAGACGAATTCGACAAATGTTATGCCGTCAACGTGAAAAGCATTTACCTCGCTACCGTGCACGCCACGCCGGTGTTTCGCGCCCAGGGTGGCGGCAGTTTTATCAATATTGCGTCCACCGCCGGGGTGCGCCCGCGCCCGGGTCTGACCTGGTACAACGGTTCCAAAGGTGCGGTGATCACCACCTCCAAGTCGCTCGCGGCAGAGCTCGGGCCCGACAACATTCGTGTCAACTGTGTCAACCCGGTGTTTAACCCCGAAACCGGTATGTCCACCGAATTTGCCGGCGGGCCACTGACCGAAGATCGCATGGCGCGTTTCAGAAGCACGATTCCGCTGGGGCGGTTTTCCACCGCGCTGGACGTGGCCAACGCCGTGCTGTATCTGTCCAGCGACGAGGCGGCGTTCATCAGCGGCGTGTGTATTGAGGTCGATGGAGCACGTTGCGTTTAGCGTCAGAACTGCGGCCATGCTCATATCATCACGCGATTGATGAATTCCAAACTTCACGATGTTTACTGTGTGCTGAGGCGGCACCTTCTGGGTCATGCTTGACCACGGCCGCCTGGACTGGGGCGTGGTCGGCGTTTTCATGCTGGTTTATCTGGGCATGCTGCTGGGCGGGCTACCGCGCCTGAAGCTCAACCGCTCCGGCGTGGCCTTGCTGGGCGCGATTGCGGTGATCGGGCTGGGTGCCGTCAGCGTCGAACAAGCGGCGCGCGCGGTGGACCTGCCCACCATCCTGCTGCTGTTTTCGTTCATGGTGCTGTCGGCGCAGATGCGCCTGGGCGGCTTTTACACCGCCGTCACGCAAAAGGTAGCTGGGTTGTCGCTCGGGCGCAACGCACTGCTGGCGGCCATCATCGCTGTCGCCGCCGCCTTGTCGGCGGTGTTTTCCAACGACATCATCTGCCTGGCCATGACGCCGGTGGTGGCGCGCGTGTGCCTACAGCGGCGCACCGACCCGGTGCCGTTTTTGGTCGGGCTGGCGTGCGCTGCCAACATTGGCTCGGCCGCCACGTTGATCGGCAACCCGCAGAACATGCTGATCGGCTCGGTGTTGCAGTTGCCGTTTGGCACTTATGTGCGCCACGCCGCGCTGCCGGTGCTGGCCAGCCTGGTTTTGCTCTGGGCCTGGCTGGTGGGGGGGCCGGTGGGGTCACCTCGCGCGGTGGCTCGGGTGATGCCTGCGCCGGCACCTGCCGAGGCCGACGGGGCGCCATCCTCGGGCGGCTTTGGACCGCTGCCAACGCCCCTCTTCGACGCCTGGCAAACCACCAAGGGTCTGGTCGTGGCGGCGGCCTTGCTGCTGGTATTTTTGTTCACCGACTGGCCGCGCGAGGTGACGGCGCTGGTGGGCGCGGGTGTGCTGCTGTTGAGCCGGCGTTTTCAGTCTTCGCACGTCATGGGTTTTGTCGATTGGGAACTGCTGGTGCTGTTCATTGGTTTGTTTATTGTGAACCACGCGTTTGCTGCTACCGGGCTGGCGGCGCAGGCGGTGGCAGCGCTGGCCGCGCAGGGCGTGCATCTGGGTGAGCCCGGGCCGCTGTTGCTGGCCGGTGTCGGGCTGTCCAATTTGGTCTCCAATGTGCCAGCGGTGATGCTGTTGTTGCCGCATCTGCAAGGTTTTGAAGCGGGCCTGCTGCTGGCTCTGGTTAGCACGTTGGCCGGCAATTTGCTGCTGGTCGGGTCGATCGCCAACCTGATTGTGGTCGATCTGGCGGCCAAAAGCGGTGTCCTGATCGACTGGCGCGCGCACGCGCGCATCGGCGTTCCCGTGACGCTGCTGACGCTGGCTGTTGTCTGGCTGGCCTTGTCAATCCGGTGACACTCGATACGCGTGCGATTGCGCTACCCTTGCGCCCGCCGGTAACGCTCATGGCAGCAAAGTGACCCCGAAGCATGAAAGACGGCTGTCATTGCGGACCGCAATCCGCAATCCAGTGCCCCCAGATTCATGGATACCGGGTCGTGGCCCGGTATGACAACCGGTTCTTTCACGTTAACAAGAGGACACCATGACCGCACCAGAAACCACGACCCACCATTACCGTATTTGCCCCCTGTGCGAGGCCTGTTGTGGCCTACAAATCACGCTGCGTGACGGTGTCGTTGCAAGCATACGCGGCGACGCCAATGACCCGTTCAGCCAAGGTTATGTCTGTCCCAAAGCGGTGGCGCTGAAAGACCTGCACGAAGACCCGGACCGGCTGCGCACGCCGCTGATCAAGCGCAACGGCCGACACGTCGCTGCCACCTGGGAAGAAGCGTTTGAGGTCATCGGGCAACGCCTGCCTGCGCTGCTTCAGCAACACGGGCGCAATGCGGTAGCGCTGGCAATAGGCAACCCGGCGTCGCACAAGTTTGGCCTGTTTACTTACTTCCCAAAACTGGCCCGCGCGCTGGGTACTCGCAACCTATTTTCCGCCTCCAGCCTGGACCAGGTGCCCAAGCAACTGTCGTGCGGTTTGCTGTTTGGCCACTGGATGAGCGTGCCGGTGCCCGACATCAGCCGCACGCAGTTGCTGATTGTGATCGGGGCCAATCCGCTGGCTAGCAACGGCAGTCTGTGGACCGTGCCCGACTTCAGGGGCAAGGCGCGCGCGCTGCAAGCGCGTGGCGGGCGGCTGGTGGTGATCGACCCGCGCCGCACCGAGACCGCCGCCATCGCCGACGCGCATCACTTTATCCGCCCTGGTGCTGATGTCTTTTTGCTGGCGGCCATGGTCAACACCTTGTTTGCCAACAACTGGGTGCGCCTTGGCGCTGCCGCCGATTGGGTGCTGGGCGTCGATCAGGTGGCGCGCGCCGTTGCTGCTTTTACCCCGCAGGCGGTGGCCGCGCGCTGCGCCGTCGCGGCCAACACCATCGTCGAACTGACGCGCGAGTTGGCGCACACTGAACGGGCCGCGCTGTACGCCCGCATTGGCACCTGCACCCAGACCTTTGGCACGTTGGCGAGCTGGCTGGTCGATCTGCTCAACGTGCTGACCGGGCATCTGGACCAGCTTGGTGGCGTGCTGTTCCCGCAGGCGCCGGCGCTGGCCAGCAACACGCAGGGCGCGGGTGGCACGGGTCGGGGTGTGGTCACCGGCCGGCACCACTCACGCGTCAGCCACGCGCCCGAGGTGATGGGCGAATTCCCGCTGACCTGCCTGGCCGAAGAGATCGAGACTGCGGGTGCCGACCAGGTGCGCGCACTGATCACCGTGGCGACCAATCCGGTGCTGTCGGCGCCCAACGGGCCGCGGCTGTCTCGCGCGCTGGAACAACTCGACTTCATGGTCAGTGTTGATATTTATTTGAACGAAACCACGCGCCATGCCGACGTGATCCTTCCC
>JAQTSL010000302.1 GCA_028711355.1 Rhodoferax sp. | reverse complement strand
GCGCTGCCTTGAGGCGATCGAGCGCGCCGGCGTAGTCCAGCCGGGCCACCTGCGCCTCGGCTTCGGCACGCAAGGCGCGCAACGGCTGGTCTTGCGCCGCGTGCAGGCTGGCCAGCCATTGCCAGGCCAGCGCGTCTTGCGGTTGCAAGGCCAGCCAGCTTTGCAGGCGCTGCACCGCCGCCGACAGCGCGTCGGCCTGATTGGCCTGCTGCGCGGCCTGCGCTTGCAACAGCAGCTCGGGGCGGCGCCAGTGGACCGGCGCTGTGGTCGCTGCGGCGTGGGCCAGACTGTCTGCCAGCGCGCGCACCTGCGCTCGCGTGCGGTCGCGTGCGCTAAGGTCAATCTCGGCTGCCAGCCAGCGCACCGGTACGGCAGCATCGGGTTGTTGTGCCACCAAACTTTGCAAGTGACTGAGCTGGCTGCGTGCACTGGCGGTGTCGCGCAACCGCGTGGCTGCCAGCGTCGCGCCGTACCAGACGCCGGCTTGCCGTGCCAGTGGCTGCGTGGCCAAAGCAGTGTCCTGCACCTGTGCCTGCCAACTGCGCAGCGCTTCTACCCCCGGGTTGGACAGCACTTTGGCGCGGGCGGTCATCATGGCGTGCAGCACGGTTGGCGCGGGTGCCCCCGCGTGCGGTGCGCCCAGCGGCAGGCGCGACTGCATATCGGCAATGCGTTCGGTGGTCAGCGGGTGACTGCGCAGGTACGGGTAGGCGCCGCTGTCGTTCAGACGCGCGGCTTGCTGCAATTTGTCGAACATGGTGACAAAACCCTGCGCTTGAAAACCAGCTTGCGTCATCACGCCAAAGCCAACCCGATCGGCCTCGCGCTCCATGTCGCGCGAAAAGTTCAGTTGCCCCTGCGCTGCCAGCGCCTGGCCGCCGACGATCAGCGCGTTGCCGGCTTCAGTGCTCTTGCTGGCGGCCAGCGCCCCCAGAATCATGGCGCCAATGAGCCACGGCGTTTGCTGGCTTTCACGCCCAATCAGGCGCGAAATATGACGCTGCGTGACATGGCTGAGCTCGTGGCCCAGCACCGACGCCAACTCGTCGCGGTTACTCACCACCGCCAGCAAACCCAGGTGCACGCCCAGGTAGCCGCCCGGCAGGGCAAACGCGTTGACGCTGCGGTCGCGCCCCAGCAGTATCTGCCAGGCAAAGCGCTCGTCCAACTCACTTGACAGATCGCCACGCGCACGCGCTGCCGCCAGCAGCGGCTGCCAGACGCCTTGCACATAGTCGGCCAGCACTGGGTCGTCCAGGTAGTCGGGGTCGCGGTACAGCTCGCGCGCGATGCGGTCGCCCAGCCGACGCTCTTCGGCACTGGCCATGGCGCCGGCGTCACCCAGCAGCGGCAAAGCGCCCCCTTGGACACCGCTCGCTGCGCTGCCCTGCGCGTTCAGACCAAACGGCAGTGCGGCCATAAATAGTCCTGAAATAATAGCTGCTAGCGCTTTATTCATAAGGGCTGAAGGCACATTTTTCATATAATTTTGAATGTCATCGGGTGGCCGTGCATGGGTAGATTGATCGGATGGCAGCAACCTGGTCGTATGATGCCAGAGCCGCGTAAAGGTTCGGTTAACTTCAGCCGCCCTAAGCTTCAACTCCAAGATTGTTATGAGCACACTGACCCATTTTGACGCACAAGGCCAGGCCCACATGGTCGATGTGGCGGCCAAAGCCGCTACGCACCGCATTGGCGTGGCGGGTGGCCGCATTGAAATGCTGCCCGCCACGCTGGCCATTATCGAATCTGGCAGCGCCAAAAAAGGCGACGTGCTGGGCATTGCGCGCGTGGCCGGCATCATGGCGGCCAAAAAAACCAGCGAGCTGATCCCGCTCTGTCACCCGCTGGCGCTGACCCGGGTAGCTATCAGTTTTGAAGTGCTTCACGCTAGCGCAACAAGGGCTAGCGCCGTATTTTGTACTGCAACCGTGGAGACCGTTGGCGCCACCGGGGTCGAGATGGAAGCGCTGACTGCGGTACAGGTGGCACTGCTGACCATTTACGACATGTGCAAGGCGGTGGACCGCGGCATGGTCATGACCGATTGCAAGCTGCTTGAAAAACACGGCGGCAAGTCGGGCAGTTTTGTGACACGCGCCTGAGCCGGGCTGGCCAGCCTGCCTTCATCACACCAGTTAACGTGAAAAAGCGATGCTGTCATGCCGGACTCGATCCGGCATCCATGAATTCGGGGCCATGGATTGCGGGTCGTAGCCCGCAATGACAGTCATTTTCATTCGTTGGGCTGTCTTTGGAGCCATGAAATTTAACGTGAAACACCAAAAATGATGCCTAATGAAGGTCGTTCGTACGTAGGCGGTAGCTGAATTGGGGTCAGATCCGGCCGCGCAGCGGAACGGCTCTGACCCCAATTCTGCGGGTTGTACAAAATAAGCTGTATTTAACCGAAAAAATCCATTAGGCGGGTCTTCGACCCTGCACAGCGGCTGGCGTCCGACTTGCGGTCATTTTGGACGGTCGTTCGTTGTTCATAGCCGTGCTATGAACGCCTCACGCCCGCCCAAACTGCCTCGCAACTCGCTTTGCCATCCATCTGTGCCCTAATGGATTTTCTCGGTTTAAAACCCGGGGTGGCACTGCTGCCATGAAAGTTAATGCTTTTCAGCCGCCCAGGCCGCGTACTCGTCTGGAAACGCCGCCCGAAAACGCGCCGCATAAAACGCCACCTCGTCGTCCCGGCCGAGCAGCCGGGCGCTGTCCAGCAGTAGCCTGACCACCCGCGTCTCGGGCGAAAAATGCAACATCTCTTTGGCCAGTGCATTCAGGTCGGTGGCGTTGTCGGCGTTCAGGTCGGCAGTGGTGAGCTCGGCAAAACGCGCCGGATCCTGGTACAGCCAGACCTGCCTGATTTTTTGCGAGGTGTTGACCTGGTAGGCCGCTGCGCGC
The DNA here is from genome assembly GCA_028711355.1 of Rhodoferax sp. Taxonomy (GTDB): domain Bacteria; phylum Pseudomonadota; class Gammaproteobacteria; order Burkholderiales; family Burkholderiaceae_C; genus Rhodoferax. The sequence goes on along the minus strand of JAQTSL010000302.1, from coordinate 1,429 downwards.
TGGCCTGGATCCAGGTAAATCTGGCTGACAACGTGGTAGTTCCAGCCAGCAAAGCCACAATACACTATTACTAATATAGCTGGTAGCGCATACGCTATACGCGCTGAAGGCAATAAACACTGTTTGTTTTGCAAGCTGTCCAACGGCTGCGGCAGCCAGCACAGCAGCCAGCCACTGAGCAGCGCAGCCGCTTGAAACGGGCCGTACCACAGCGGATATTCCAGCAAGCTGTGCAGCAAGATGACCGCCAGCAGGGCCCACGCCAGTTGGCGCGTCGGATCGCGTTCACGCCAGGGCTGGCCACGCCAAACCAGCCACAGTGCCGCGGCGCACAGCAGCAGCGCAGCGGGCGCGCCCAGTTCGACCGCCAGATGCAGTGGCAGGTTGTGCGCGTTGTCCAGGATGTCGCAAAAGCGCGTGCCCGGGTACAGCGTGATGAAGTGCGCGTAGTCCAGCTCGCCCCAACCCCAGCCGAGCCACGGCCTCTGCCCAATCAGGTGCAGCACATTGCCCCACAGCGTCAGGCGGCTGGCGCAGGCACTGTCGCCCGTGTGCAGACGCGCCAGCGCGCCAGTGGCAAGCGGACTCAGCCCCGCCAGCAGCGGCAGCACCATCAGTGCCAGCGCGTAAGCGCCCAGTGCTGCCAGCAGAGCCGTCTGCACGCGCTGTTTTTGCTGCTGCGTGACGCCAGCACGCAGCCAGCCCAGCGTCATCAGCAAGATCAGCAACAACTGAAACAGCCCAGTACGTGACCCCGAGGCGGCGTTGCCGACGCTGACCAAAGCGGCCAGCGCCACCGCACCGGCAGCGCTGCGGCGCGCCTGGACGGCCAGCCACAACGCCGCCGCCAGACCGATGTTCAGCAGCGTGGCAAACTGGTTACGCTGACGCAGGTTGCCAAACGCGGCGCCGACTTCGGTGTGGTTGATCCAGACGCCAAAGCGTGCGGTGGCGCCAAAGTACTGTAGCAACCCAATGGCAGCACTTAAGCCCGCTGCCGTGGCCCAGGCCAGCACCAAGGCGCGCACCATGGTGGGGCTTTGCCCACGCTGCCGGTCGGCCGCGAAAGTCAGCAACACGCCGGCGGCGCAGCTCCAGGCAAACAGCAGCGGCATCGCCTGCGCCATCGGGCCGGGTGAAAACGGATTGAGCCAGGGCAGGCACAGCAGGATAAAGGCAATAGCGGGCACGGGGCAGATCAGCAAGCTAGCAAGACTGGGCCAGGCAGGGTGTTGACCATCTGGCTGGTTGGGGGTTGAGTGTTCAGAACAGGTTGTCATACCGGGCCACGACCCGGTATCCATGAACTTGGACGCACTGGATTGCGAGTTGTGGTCGGCAATGACAGCCATCATTCATGCTTCGGGGTGGCGAGCACGCCATGAAAGTTAGACCCGCGGCGTCGCTCCCGGCGCCGGCAAGGCACAGA
>JAQTSL010000030.1 GCA_028711355.1 Rhodoferax sp. | reverse complement strand
ATCCTGCTCCAGGCCTTGGCGTCCTGCGCAACCTCTTGCCTACAATGTGCGCAGCGCAACTTTTGCACGCTGCGCAACCGGTCACGATCGACCGGAATGACCGGTCACGATCGCCGGAATACGCAATTTTTTGACACGCATTGTTAACAGGTCTTGCGAGGTCTGCGTCCAGTCCAAAATTTGGACCCCGTTTTGCTCAACTTATGCGTGATCTTGAAGAAACGGCAACCAAATGGTAACCAAAACAGAAAACGACGCAAAAAAAGCCCGCCATATTCTAAGTAGCGGGCTTTTTTAACTGGCTTGGTGGCCTGGGACGGAATCGAACCATCGACACAAGGATTTTCAGTCCTCTGCTCTACCGACTGAGCTACCGGGCCAAGGGGGCAAAGTATAGCAGGCCAATCAGCCGCGTTTGCCGCGCGACAAATCGACGCCAAGCTGCTTGAGTTTGCGATAAAGATGAGTGCGCTCGAGCCCGGTTTTTTCTGAAACGCGGGTCATAGAACCGCTTTCTTTGGCTAGATGAAATTCAAAATAAGCCTTCTCGTATTCGTCGCGGCCCTCGCGCAAGGGCTTGTCCAACAAGAAGCTACGGGTCGCCTGCGGCCCCTGTTCGGCCACCATCTCCAGCAGCGCTGGCGCAGGCTGCGCAGACCGCCCGCTGCCATCCGCGCGCAACGCCGGCGCGGCGCCAGCGGCCGCCGCAATCATTTTGCGAAGCGAATTGCGCGTCAGCCCTTGCTCAACGGCCTTCAGCAGTTTTTGCATCGTGATGGGTTTTTCAAGAAACGCCATGGCACCGATGCGAGTGGCTTCAACCGCCGTGTCAATGGTGGCGTGACCACTCATCATGATCACCGGCATCGTTAACAGTCCTGCGCCAGACCATTCCTTGAGCAGGGTCACGCCGTCTGTATCAGGCATCCAGATGTCCAGCAGAACCAAATCTGGACACTGCGCCTGGCGGGCCAGGCGCGCCTGTGCCGCGTTTTCGGCCACATCGACCGTGTGGCCTTCGTCGTTGAGGATCTCACACAACAAATCCCGGATACCCAATTCGTCATCAACCACCAATATGTTTGCCATAGTCTGCTGCTTCCCTGTTTCGATCTGCGCCTAGTAGTCCGTTTCATCAAAACGGTTACAAAATAAAATTGATGGATTTTTCAGCCTGGCTAGGCCAGAGGAGGCGACATGGCCGTAGCTATGACAACAGCGAACAACAACGCCAGGCTGGAAAAGACGCGATTTCATGCAAGTGTTTTAGTGCAACGGGCTACTAGTTTGGTTAAGTGCTCGGTTGGGTAGATCGGGTGTCGACCGCGAATGATAACGATACTTGGGCACCCACGATCTGCTCGTCCGTCGTACGGTTGCTGATGGTGACACGCGCACCATGTTCGTCTGCAATTTTCTTGACAACCGCCAGTCCCAGCCCGGTGCCCTTGTCCTTGGTAGTCACATAAGGCTCGAAGGCTCGCTTGAGGATCGCCTCTGTAAAACCGGCACCACAGTCGAGCACGCTCAAACGCACACGACGTGGCGCAGGTTGCCACTGCGTCCGGACGACGACCGGATGCGCGCTGTCAGCATGACCGGCACTGTGTGTGGCGTCTTGCGCGTTTTGCAACAGATTGTGCAGCACCTGGCGCAACTGCTGCGCGTCCCCCAGAATAGGCGGGCAGGTTGCATCCAGTTCGGACACCACCGGCACCTGCGCCAGGTCGTTGCCATACAGATTCAGGATTTCTGTGGCCAGCGCGTTCAGGTCCAGCGACTTCAGCTCTGCGGCGGGAAGGCGCGCATAGTCGCGAAACTCGTTGACTAGGCGCTTCATGGCATCGACCTGGTCAACGATGGTCTTGACCGACCGCGTCAGCAAGGCCTGCTCTGGCGCGGCTACCTTGCCACTGAGCTTCATTTCAAGGCGCTCGGCCGACAACTGGATGGGCGTTAACGGGTTCTTGATTTCATGCGCCAGGCGGCGCGCCACTTCGCCCCACGCCTGCGCGCGTTGCGCCGACACAATTTCTGAAATATCGTCAAACACCAGCAGTCGCTGCGCGCCCGGCAGCTCAGCGCCACGGGCCACCACTGTGACAATATCCTGGGTGGCGTCCTTGGCCGGCCCGCCTGGGGCGATGCCCAGCTCAAACGATTGTTGCCAGTGGTCCATGCTGCGTTCACCGTCACGCGCCAAAAACGTGTCAAACTGCTGCTGAACCGCTTCTCCAAATGCCTCAAGCCCCTCCACCTCAGTCAAGCGCTGCCCCTCATGTGCCGCCATCGGCAGCTTCAAAATGCGGGTGGCACCAGGGTTGGAGGATGCAATGGTGTGATCTGGGTTGAGCACCAGCACACCGGCCGTCAGGTTGTCCAGAATGGTCTGTAGGTTGGCCCGCGCGGCGTTGACCTGCTCCATGCTGGTCTGCACCGCCTGGCGCGCATCAAACAATTGCTGCGTCATATCGGCAAACGAACGCGTCAGCCCGTCGAGTTCATCGGTACCTTGCAGCGCCGCTTTGGGGGTCAGGTCACCAGCGGCGACGTCACGCACGCCGTCGGCCAGCACCAGCAGTGGCCGGGCGATCTGGTTACCCAACACCACCGCCAGCAGCACACTACCGAAGACCGCCAAGAACAGGCTTAGCGTCAAGGTACCAATGTACATACGTCGCAAACCATCACGCGCCAGGGCACGCTCCTGGTACTCACGGTAGGCCACGGTCACGGCTGCGGCGTTGGCAACCAGCGAAGCGGGCAAGGTTTTGGCCGCCAACAAGTAACGCGGCTCACCCCAGACTGCCGTTGCGGTGCCCTGAACCAGTACCATAACCTTGATGCGCGCCACCCCCAGGGTGCCTGCCAGGCCGTCGTCCAGACCTTCAATCCAGGTCACCAGTCGCTGGTCGCGCGCCGCTCGAAACTGTTGCTGCGAAGGCAGCTCTGTGGTGAGTTCATAGCGCGACTGCCCGGCACTGGCCAGCAGTCGGCCCGACGCACGCCACAGGCTTAGATCGTCCACCCCCATGGTGTCACGCGCGCGCTCCAGCGCCAGCGCGGTGGCGGTGTCTGCGGTATCGCCCAGTTGCGCCGCAGCGGCGCGCGTCTTGCCGAGCAGATCAGACGTCAGCGCATCCAGCGTGGAGCGCCCCAGATTCAGACCGGCGTCGAGCGCGCCTTCCACCTTGACATCAAACCAGCTCTCAATCGAACGCGCCACAAACTGGTAGGACACGACGTAAATCAGCACACCCGGAGCAAATCCGGCCAGGGCAAAAACGGCCGCCAGCTTGATCAGCAAGCGACTACCAAACTTTTTTTGCCTGAGCCGCTTGACCAGCCGCCAGGCGATCCACAGGATGGCCAGTAGTAGCAAGGTAGCAACCACCACGTTGATGAAGAATAGCAAAGCGTAGTTGCGCTCGTACAGGTCGCGGTTGCTGGTGGCCAGCGTCAGCAAAAACAGCAGTACCAAGCCAATTGCGGCCATCGTGGTCAGACCCAAACCGATCACCCAGCGCAGCGACGACAAACCCTTGCGCGCTGACGTTGCGGGCGACGATACGCTGAAGATCACCGGGCAAGCTCCTCACTCAGAACCTGCGACGTCGACACACTGACAACCCAGTCAGACTGCCCCAGCGTACCAATCTGCAAGGGGCGCGGCAACTCGGCAGTGTCAAGCTCGAAACGGAATTGAACCTGATGCTGGCCCCCTGGCTCCAGGCTGGACAAGTCAGCAATCTTCCAGTGCGAGATGCGGCGCACTGCTGCCATGGCCTCTGGCAGCGATTCAAAGTTCTGACTCAAGCTCAGCCCAGGCGCAGCATCGGCAACACTTTGCGTTCCGGTACTCAGGCGCCAACGCCGCGTCAACGGGTGATACGCCAGCCGGGCGCGGCGCTGTACCGACGCGACCGTGTGGTTAAACCAGTACCAGCGCTGACGCAGCAGGTCGGCCTGTGTCACAAAGTAGATCGGGATTCCTTTAAGCAACGCGTCTTCAACCACCGGCGGCAACACAAAGTTAAAGTGCGCCGATAACCACAGCGTGTTGTCTGACCGTTCAATGGTCAGTACCGGCGCTATAACGGCATCACCCGCGCCGTCCTGCACCGCCCCTGCGCGGGCGGCCGGCCAGCATAGCAATGCCAGCGCCAACAGCCAGGCCAAAGCGTCAAGCGCCGGTCTTCTGAAGCAACGCGTAGTAAAAGCCATCGTATTCACTTGCCAGATTGTCTTCCGATGTCGGGCCTGGTTCACCGCTTGTTGGTAACAAATGACCGGGTGCAGGCAAACAGCGCGCCTGGGTGTTGCTGGCAAGAAACGCCTGTATCTGCTGTGAGCCTTCGGCCCGAAACACCGAGCAGGTGCAATACAGCAGATGTCCGCCCGGTTTGAGCAATGGCCACAAGCGCGCCAGCAGTTGCGCTTGCTGCGCCACCAATTGCGCGATGTCGGTCGGCCGGCGCAGCCAGACGATGTCTGGATGGCGGCGCACAATGCCAGCGGCGGAACAGGGGGCGTCCAGCAAAATGGCGTCAAACGGCTCCCCGTTCCACCAGGTGGCTGGCGCCGCCGCATCGGCAACCAGCACAGTAGCCCGCAAACACAGCCGATCCAGATTCTGGTGAATGCGCTGGCAGCGCTGGGGGTCGATGTCCAGCGCGATGACGGCGGCGCCAGACAGCTCCAACAGATGCGCGGTCTTGCCGCCAGGCGCCGCGCAGGCATCGAGCACGCGCACCCCCTGGTCAGCGTTGGCGGGCAACTGCGCCACGATCAGGGGCGCAGCCAGTTGGGCGCCTGCGTCTTGCACTGACACCCAGCCCTGCGCAAAGCCGGGCAACTGCTGCACCGGGCACGGCGCAGCCAGTTGCACACCTTGCGGCGCGCACACGCTGCCGTCGAGCCCCACCCGGCGTAATTCAACCAGATACGCTTGCGGCGTGCCCCAGCGTGCATTGACCCGCAAAACCATCGGTGGCTGCTGGGCGTCGGCCAGCAAAATGGCTTGCCAGTGATCCGGCCAGTCTTGCTGCAAACGCTCAACCCACCACAGGGGATGGTTCCAGCGCGCCAGTGGGTTGCGCTGCGACTGCGCTACCAACGCCTCTTGCTCACGCAAAAAACGGCGCAGGCACGCATTGACAAACGCCGTCTGCGGTTTGAGCCGGGCGTCACGCTTGATCGCCTCCACCGCTTGGTCCACCAGCGTGAAAGCGTCGTAGCACGCCTGGTCAGGCTGCCACAGCAGCGCCAGTGTGGTGCACAGCAGCGCATCCACCCGCGGCGCAGGCGTACGTGACACCAGCAACTGGCGCAACACCTGCGCCGCCCCCAACTGGCGCAGCACCGCAAAACCCAAGGCTTGCACGCCGGGCCGCAACGCAGGCGCCACCGCTTGCAGCGCGGCGCTGCCCGATTGCCCCTGGCGGATCGCCAGAATCAGTGCTGCCACCGCCTGCAACTGGCGCCACAGCGGTGGGCGTACGTCATCGGTCATTTTAAGTAATAAAAAACGCCTCAGGCCCTTATGCAAAGAGCGTGAGGCGCTTTTGATTTTATAGCTTACTCAGCCGCAGCACCTTCACTCTGCTCAGCCTCGCTGATGCCAGCCAGCTCTGCGGCTTCGGCCTCGGCGATGGCACGGCGCTCGGCGTCGTCCATGTTCTCACGCACCTTGCGTGCCTCGTGATAAGCCAAGCCAGTGCCGGCCGGGATCAGGCGGCCGACAATGACGTTTTCTTTGAGGCCACGCAGTTCGTCGCGTTTGCCCATGATGGATGCTTCGGTCAGCACACGTGTCGTCTCCTGGAACGACGCCGCGCTGATGAAGCTGTCGGTGGACAGCGACGCTTTGGTAATACCCAACAACAGGTTGGTGAAAACCGCCGGGATTTTGTCGTTAGCACGCAGCGCATCGTTGGTGTTGAGCATTTCGGAGCGTTCAACCTGCTCGCCGTTGATGTAGTTGGAATCACCAGCGGCCTCAACCACCACACGGCGCAGCATCTGGCGCACGATCACTTCAATGTGCTTGTCGTTGATCTTCACGCCCTGCAAGCGATAGACGTCTTGCACCTCATCCACAATGTAGCGCGCCAGTTCTTCGGCACCCAGCAGGCGCAAGATGTCTTGCGGATCGGCCGGGCCATCGACCACGGATTCGCCCTTGTTGACAACCTGGCCTTCGTGCACCAAGATATTCTTTTCTTTGGGTACCAGGTCTTCCCAGACCTTGCCTTCGGGGTCGGTAATCTGTAGGCGCAACTTGCCCTTGGTTTCCTTACCGAAAGAGATGGTGCCGGTCATCTCGGCCAGCACACCCTTGTCTTTGGGGCTGCGCGCCTCAAACAGCTCGGCCACCCGCGGCAGACCGCCGGTGATGTCGCGCGTCTTCTGGCCTTCAACCGGGATGCGTGCCAGCACTTCGCCAGGACCCACGTCCTGGCCGTCGCGCACCTGCACCAGCGCACCCACCGGGAAACCGATGGTGACCGAATGGTCGGTGCCCGGTATCTTGACCTCGTTGCCAGCGGCATCAATCAGCTTGACGATCGGGCGTACCACCTTGGCCGAACCACGGTGCTTGGGATCGATCACCACCAGCGTGCTCAAGCCGGTGACTTCGTCCACCTGCTTGGCCACGGTGAGGCCTTCGACCACGTTTTCAAACTGTGCCTTGCCGGCGTATTCGGTGATGATCGGACGCGTCAACGGATCCCAGTTGGCCAGAATCTTGCCAGCCTTGATGGACTGGTCGGCCTTGATGGTCAGCACCGCACCGTAAGGAACTTTGTGGCGCTCACGCTCGCGGCCGTGTTCGTCGTGAATGACGATCTCGCCCGAGCGCGAAATGACTACCAGCTCGCCCTTGCCGTTGGTGACATAACGCATGGTGGCGTTAAAACCGATGGTGCCGTTGGACTTGGCTTCAACACTGGAAGCAATGGCGGCACGCGACGCAGCACCGCCGATGTGGAAGGTGCGCATGGTCAACTGGGTGCCGGGCTCGCCAATCGACTGGGCGGCGATCACACCAACTGCCTCGCCAATGTTCACCAGACCACCGCGACCCAGGTCGCGACCGTAGCAGCGCGCGCAGATGCCAAAGCGTGTGGCACAGGTCAGCGCGGTGCGCACCTTGACTTCATCGACACCGACCGCTTCGAGTTGTTCGATCAGGTCTTCATCCAGCATGGTACCCGCCGGCGCAAGCACGGCCTGGCTTTCCGGATGCAGGATGTCGTCCGCAGTAGAGCGGCCCAGCACGCGGTCACGCAATGACTCGATCACCTCACCACCCTCAACGATGGCGCGCATCACATAACCACCGTGGGTGCCACAGTCTGATTCGGTCACCACCAGGTCTTGCGTCACATCCACCAGACGACGCGTCAGGTAGCCCGAGTTGGCAGTTTTCAACGCAGTGTCGGCCAGCCCTTTACGTGCGCCGTGGGTGGAGATGAAGTACTCCAGCACGTTCAGGCCCTCACGGAAATTGGCGGTAATGGGTGTCTCAATGATCGAGCCATCAGGCTTGGCCATCAAACCGCGCATGCCAGCCACCTGGCGGATCTGGGCGGCAGAACCGCGCGCACCCGAGTCGGCCATCATGTAGATCGAGTTGAACGACTCCTGATCCACTTCTTTGCCGTGGCGGTCAATGACCTTTTGCTTGGACAGGCGGCCCATCATCACCTTGGAGACTTCGTCGCCGGCCTTGCCCCAGATGTCCACCACCTTGTTATAGCGCTCCCCGGCGGTCACCAGACCCGAGGTGTACTGTTGCGCAATTTCTTTGACCTCGGCTTCGGCGCGCTCGATGATGCCCGGCTTTTCCACCGGCACCAGCATATCTTCGATCGAGATCGAGATACCGGCACGGGTAGCCAACCTGAAGCCGTATTGCAGCAGCTTATCGGCAAACACCACGGTTTCTTTCAGGCCGCACTTGCGAAACGACGCATTGATCAGGCGCGAAATTTCTTTCTTCTTGAGCGCCTTGTTGATCAGCGCAAACGGCAGACCTTTGGGCAAAATTTCAGATAGTAGTGCACGGCCAGCCGTGGTTTCCCAGAGCTTGGTCGAGGCGCTGAGTTCACCGGTTTCCTTGTCTTTGGTGAATTCCGTCAGGCGCACGTTGATGCGAGCGCTCATTTCGACTTCACCAGCATCAAAGGCACGTTGCACTTCGCTGACATCCGAGAAAATCAGACCTTCGCCCTTGGCGTTGATGCGGTCACGGGTGGTGTAGTACAAGCCCAGCACCACGTCTTGCGACGGCACAATGGACGGCTCACCGTTGGACGGGAACAGCACATTGTTGGAGGCCAGCATCAGCGTGCGGGCTTCCATTTGCGCCTCGACCGACAGCGGCACGTGCACGGCCATCTGGTCACCGTCAAAGTCGGCGTTGAACGCCGCGCACACCAGCGGGTGCAACTGGATCGCCTTGCCTTCGATCAAAATCGGCTCAAAAGCCTGGATGCCCAAGCGGTGCAGCGTGGGCGCACGGTTGAGCATGATCGGGTGCTCTTTGATGACTTCTTCCAAGATGTCCCACACCACCGGCGTACCGGTTTCGACTTCTTTCTTGGCGGCCTTGATGGTGGTGGCAATGCCCATGGTTTCGAGCCGGGCAAAGATGAACGGTTTAAACAATTCGAGCGCCATCAGCTTGGGCAAGCCGCACTGATGCAACTTGAGCGTCGGGCCCACGGTAATGACCGAGCGGCCGGAATAGTCCACCCGCTTGCCCAGCAAGTTCTGGCGGAACCGGCCACCTTTGCCCTTGATCATGTCAGCCAGCGATTTGAGCGCGCGCTTGTTGGCGCCGGTCATGGCCTTGCCGCGACGACCGTTGTCCAGCAAGCTGTCCACCGCTTCCTGCAACATGCGTTTTTCATTGCGGGCAATGATTTCCGGCGCCTTGAGCTCCAGCAAACGGCGCAGACGACTGTTGCGGTTGATGACGCGGCGATACAGGTCGTTCAGGTCTGAGGTGGCAAAACGTCCGCCGTCCAGGGGAACCAACGGGCGCAGGTCGGGCGGCAGCACCGGCAGCACGTCGAGCACCATCCACTCGGGCTTGATACCCGACTTTTTGAAGGCTTCGAGCAACTTGAGGCGCTTGGTGTTCTTTTTGATCTTGAGTTCCGAACCGGTCGGGTCGTTGCGCAGCTTTTCGATCTCGGCTTCGATGTCAAGGTTTTGCAGCAACTCTTTGACACCTTCAGCGCCCATCTTGGCCTGAAATTCGTCACCGTATTCCTTGAACTTGGCGTCAAAGTCGTCTTCAGACATGATGCTGAACTTTTTGAGCGTAGTCATGCCTGGATCAGTCACCACATAGGCTTCAAAGTACAGCACGCGCTCAATATCGCGCAGCGTCATGTCCAGTACCAAACCCAAACGGCTCGGCAAAGACTTCAGGAACCAGATGTGCGCGCACGGGGCCGCCAGGTCGATGTGACCCATGCGCTCACGGCGCACCTTGGTCTGGGTGACTTCAACGCCACATTTTTCGCAAATAACGCCGCGATGCTTAAGGCGTTTGTACTTGCCACACAAGCATTCGTAGTCTTTGATGGGGCCAAAAATCTTGGCGCAAAAAAGACCGTCGCGCTCGGGCTTGAAGGTACGGTAGTTGATGGTCTCGGGTTTTTTGACTTCGCCAAAAGACCACGAACGGATTTTTTCGGGTGACGCCATGCCGATCTTGATGGCATCGAAATGCTCGTCGGGTGTGAATTGCTTGAACAGGTCGAGTAATGATTTCATTTCGAACTTCCTTTATTTCCTAATGCAACACGTGAAGTGGAGTGACCCACCGAAAACACCGCGGAACCGGCTTTGCCGGGCCGCTGGTGTTGTCCCCCAGGGGGAAGCCGCAAAGCGACACATGGGTTAACTTCTTTCAAGTTCAATATCCAAGCCCAAGGATCGAATTTCCTTGACCAGCACGTTAAACGACTCAGGCATGCCCGCTTCAATGCTGTGCTCGCCCTTGACGATGCTCTCATAGACCTTGGTTCGGCCCTGCACATCGTCAGACTTGACGGTAAGCATTTCCTGCAAGGTGTAAGCCGCGCCGTAGGCCTCCAAGGCCCACACTTCCATTTCACCGAAGCGCTGACCGCCAAACTGCGCCTTGCCACCCAACGGCTGCTGCGTGACCAGGCTGTACGGGCCAGTGGAACGAGCGTGCATTTTGTCGTCCACCAAGTGATGCAACTTGAGGTAGTGCATGTAGCCAATGGTGACTGGGCGCTCGAACCGGTCGCCGGTGCGCCCGTCGTACAACCAAGCCTGCGTGCGGGTTTCGGTCAGGCCCTTCAGTTTGGCGATATCTTCGGGAAACGCCAGCTTGAGCATGGCACGGATTTCGTCTTCGGTCGCACCATCGAACACCGGCGTCGAAAACGGCATACCGGAAGTCAGGTTCTGAGCCATTTCCAGCACTTGCTGGTCGTTGAGCTGGCTCAAATCCTCCTTGCGTCCGGAGGTGTTGTAAATCTCTTCTAGGAATTGACGCAGCTCAGTCACGCGTGCCTCGGCCTGCAGCATGTCGCCAATACGTTGCCCGATGCCCTTGCCAGCCCAGCCCAGGTGAACTTCGAGCACCTGCCCAACGTTCATCCGCGACGGCACACCCAACGGATTGAGCACAATGTCGCACGGCGTACCGTCGAGCATATGAGGCATGTCTTCCACCGGCACGATCTTGGACACCACGCCTTTGTTGCCGTGGCGGCCGGCCATCTTGTCACCCGGTTGCAGGTGGCGCTTGACCGCCACATAGACCTTGACCATCTTGAGCACACCTGCGGGCAGATCGTCGCCCTGCGTGAGCTTCTTGCGCTTTTCTTCAAACGCCAGATCGAAGTTATGGCGGGTTTGATCCAGCGAGTTCTTGATGCTTTCCAATTGTGCGGCCACCGCCTCATCAGTCGGGCGCACATCAAACCAGTGAAACTTGTCGATCGATGCCAGGTAGGCCATGTCGATCTTGTTGCCCTTGGTCAGTTTTTGCGGGCCGCCATTGGCCAGTTTGCCCACCAAGAGTTTTTCAATCCGGTCAAACGCGTCTGCTTCCACGATCCGAATCTGGTCATTCAAATCGAGACGGAAACGCTTGAGTTCGTCGTCAATGATCTGCTGTGCACGGCGGTCACGCACAATCCCTTCGCGGGTAAAAACTTGCACGTCGATCACCATGCCTTGCGAACCCTGCTCAACGCGCAGCGAGGTGTCTTTCACGTCGCTGGCTTTTTCACCAAAGATGGCACGCAGCAGTTTTTCTTCAGGCGTCAGCGTGGTTTCGCCTTTGGGCGTGACCTTGCCCACCAGCACATCGCCGGGCTGCACTTCGGCACCCACGTAAATGATGCCCGATTCGTCGAGGCGATTGAGCTGTTGTTCGGCCAGATTGGGAATGTCACGGGTGATTTCTTCGGCGCCCAACTTGGTATCGCGCGCCATCACCACCAGCTCTTCGATGTGGATCGAGGTGTAGCGGTCTTCGGCCACCACGCGTTCGCTGATCAAAATTGAGTCTTCAAAGTTGTAACCGTTCCAGGTCATGAAGCCAATCAGCATATTCTGGCCCAGCGCCAGTTCGCCTAGATCGGTCGAGGCGCCGTCGGCAATGACGTCACCCTTGGCCAGTTTGTCGCCCTTTTTAACGACCGGGCGCTGGTGAATGTTGGTGTTCTGGTTGGAACGCTGGTATTTGATCAGGTTGTAGATATCGACACCCACTTCACCGGCTTGTGCTTCGGCGTCATTGACACGGATCACCACCCGGGTGGCATCCACATAATCGACCACACCGCCGCGGTTGGCCACCACCACGGTGCCCGAATCGACCGCTGCCACGCGCTCGATGCCAGTACCAACCATCGGTTTTTCAGGGCGCAGCACCGGCACCGCCTGGCGGCTCATGTTGGCGCCCATCAAGGCGCGGTTGGCGTCGTCGTGCTCGAGGAACGGCACCAGTGACGCGGCCACCGACACAATCTGCGCCGGCGACACGTCCATGTACTGAACGCGATCGGCGGTGACCATGATGGACTCACCCGCCTCGCGCGCAGAGACCAGATCTCCGGTCAGGCGGCCGTCTTTGTCGAGCGTTGCGTTGGCCTGGGCGATTACAAACTTGCCTTCTTCGATCGCCGACAAGTAGTCAATGTCCAGCGTGACCTTGCTGTCCGCCACACGGCGGTACGGAGTTTCGATAAACCCGTAATCATTCAGGCGGGCGTACAGCGCCAGCGAGTTGATCAGGCCAATGTTCGGACCTTCAGGGGTTTCAATCGGGCAGACACGGCCGTAGTGCGTAACGTGCACGTCACGCACCTCAAAGCCAGCACGCTCACGCGTCAAACCACCCGGGCCAAGGGCCGACACGCGGCGCTTGTGGGTGATCTCGGACAACGGATTGGTCTGGTCCATGAACTGGCTGAGCTGGCTGGCACCAAAAAACTCTTTCAGCGCGGCACTGATCGGCTTGCTGTTGATCAGGTCATGCGGCATCAGCGGCTCTTGCTCGGCTTGGCCCAAACGTTCCTTGACCGCTTTTTCGATGCGCGCCAGACCGACGCGGTACTGGTTTTCAGCGAGTTCGCCAACGCAGCGCACACGCCGATTGCCCAAGTGGTCGATATCGTCCACTTCGCCGTGGCCGTTGCGCAAATCCACCAGAATCTTGACCACACTCAGAATGTCTTCGTTGGTCAGTACCATCGGTCCAGTCGATTCGGGGCGCCCCATCTTGGCGTTGAACTTCATGCGACCGACACGCGACAAATCGTAGGTGTCGGGGTTGTAGAACAGGCGCTGAAATAGCGCCTGCACCGCGTCTTCGGTCGGTGGCTCGCCCGGGCGCATCATGCGATAAATTGCCACGCGTGCGGCAAACTCGTCCACCGTTTCGTCGGTACGCAGCGTCTGCGAGATGTAGGCGCCTTGGTCGAGCTCGTTGGTGTAGATGCAGGCCAGTTCCTGGACGCCAACGCTGCGCAATTTCTTGAGCAGTATTTCGGTCAGCTCTTCGTTAGCTTTTGCCAGAATCTCACCGGTTTCGGCATCAACCACATTGCGTGCAACGACACGGCCGATCAGAAAATCTTCTGGTACCGAGATATGCGTAGTGCCAGATTGTTCAAACTCGCGCGTGTGACGCACCGTGATGCGCTTTTCTTTGGTAACAATGACCTTACCGCTCTTGTCGGTAATGTCAAAGCGCGCCACCTCACCACGCAGACGTTCAGCGACAAACTCCATTTGCGCGCCACTGTCCATCAGGCGAAAGTTGTCGTTGACAAAGAAGTTGGCCAAAATCGATTCGTTGTTCAGGCCAATCGCTTTGAGCAGAATGGTGACTGGCATCTTGCGGCGGCGGTCAACCCGAAAATACAGTAGGTCCTTGGGGTCGAATTCAAAGTCGAGCCAAGAGCCACGGTAAGGAATGATGCGCGCCGAAAAAAGCAACTTGCCCGAGCTGTGCGTCTTGCCCTTGTCGTGTTCAAAAAACACGCCCGGTGATCGGTGCAACTGGCTCACAATGACGCGCTCAGTGCCGTTGACCACAAACGAGCCCTTTTCGGTCATCAGGGGAACCTCCCCCATATAGACCTCTTGCTCCTTGACCTCCTTGACCACCTTGTTTTGCGACGTCGAAGCCTCGCGGTCATAGATGATCAACTGCACCCTGGCGCGCACCGCCGAGGCGTAGGTCAGACCGCGGGTTTGGCACTCACGCACATCAAACGCCGGTTTGGCCAAGCTGTAGTCGAGGTATTTCATCTCGACGAAACCGTTGTGCGAAACGATTGGAAACGCCGCAGTGAAGGCCGCTTGCAGACCCTCAGTGGCGCGCTGCCTGGGCGCTATATCAGCCTGTAAAAAAGCGGTGTAAGCGTCTTTTTGCATCTGCAACAGGTATGGAATCTCCAGCACGCTGTCGCGACTGCCAAAACTTTTGCGAATACGTTTGCGTTCGGTGTATGAATAAGCCATGAAATCTCCGGGCAACTGAGGAACCACGTTGGGTCCTGGGCGACTACTTTCTTGGCGATTGGCCGCTACCAATCAATGGCGGACGGTCGCACCTTGCATGCGACCCGAACCAAGGCATCTTCTTCTGTCGGGGTGAGAAGACACTGTCAAACGCTGATAAAAAAACGCTTGACGGTGTGTTCTTCAGAAACACCAAAGGCTGGAGGCCATTCAAGGCACTCCAGCCCTCTGACTGCGCTCAATTACTTGAGTTCAGCCTTGGCACCGGCATCAACCAGCTTCTTCAGGGCAGCGTCGGCGTCAGCCTTGGACACGGCTTCCTTGACGTTCTTCGGAGCGCCATCGACCATGTCCTTGGCTTCTTTGAGGCCCAGACCGGTAATTTCGCGCACCGCCTTGATGACCGACACCTTGTTGGCGCCAGCTTCGAGCAGCACCACGTTGAATTCGGTCTTTTCTTCCACCACCGCAGCAGCGGCACCACCACCTGCGGCCGGCGCCGACATGGCGGCAGCGCTCACACCAAATTTCTCTTCGATGGCTTTCACCAGGTCGTTGAGTTCCATGACCGTCATGCTGTCGAGCGCGGTCAAAAATGCGTCTTTATCGAATGCCATTTTGATTTCCTAACAATTGGTTAATTTCTTTGCATTGCAGGCGTTATGCCGCAACGGCTTCGGCGGGCGCTTCCACAGCACCACCGCCTTTTTTCTCGGCCAAAGCGGCCAACACCCGCGCGGTGCGCGAAATGGGGGACTGCATCAAGCCCAGCAACTGCGCCAGCAACACCTCTTTGGAAGGGATGCTTGCCAATTGCTTGACGCCGTTGACGTCCAGGGCCTTGCCGCCGTATGCACCGCCACGAATGACCAATTTTTCATTGGTCTTCGCAAACTCGGCCACCACCTTGGCGGCAGCCACAGCATCTTTGGAAAAGCCATAGATCAGCGGACCCGTCATCAGGTTGGACACCACCTCAAAGCCACTACCGGCCACAGCACGGCGTGCCAGCGTGTTCTTCAACACACTCAGACTGACACCGTTGCTGCGCGCGGTCGAGCGCAATTTGGTCATGTCGGCCACCGTGATACCCCGGTACTCCGCCATCACGAGCGTTTGAGCATTGGCGGCGAGCCCAGTCACATCACTGATGACCGCTTCTTTCTCACTGCGATTCAAACTCAAGGTCTACTCCTTCAATATGTGTCTTTTGGCAGCAATTTAACTGCCACCTCTGTACACGCCTTATGTCAGCGACCAACTGTCAAGAAATCTTTCAACTCTTTGGCAGCGGGATCGCCATCTGCGTTGGCTTGTGTTATTAAGCGCTCATCTGTCAGACAGACAGCACACCAACGGTCTTGGATGGCTTACCGGCTGGTTTGACCAAGTCGGCAACCCACCACACGTCAGGCCCGCCTTGCGGAGGACCCAATTCTTTGCATCATGCCGACAACAGGGTTTGCAGATCGACGCGTACGCCGACACCCATGGTGCTTGATACCGCCAATTTACGCAAATACTGTCCCTTGCTGGTAACCGGCTTGGCCTTGGTCAGCGCATCAACCAAAACGGTCAGGTTACCCTGCAACTTGTCGGCATCAAAAGAGCGACGGCCAATGGTTGAATGCACAATCCCGGCCTTGTCAACACGAAACTGCACTTGACCTGCCTTGGCGTTGCGCACAGCGCCCGCCACGTCGGGGGTGACCGTGCCCACCTTGGGGTTGGGCATCAAACCACGTGGTCCCAGAATCTGGCCCAAGGTACCCACCACACGCATTGCGTCGGGGGCGGCAATCACCACATCAAACGGCATATCACCAGCCTTAACCCGGGCTGCCAGGTCCTCCATACCGACGATGTCAGCACCGGCGGCCCTGGCTTCTTCGGCCTTGACGCCTTGGGCAAACACAGCCACCCGCTTGGTCTTGCCAGTACCGTTGGGCAGCACCACCGCGCCGCGCACCACCTGGTCCGACTTTTTGGCATCAATACCCAGTTGCACCGCCACGTCGATCGATTCATCAAACTTGGCAGTAGCGCATTCCTTCACCAGCGACAGTGCATCAGCAATAGCGTAGAGCTTGCCGCTGTCCACCTTGCCTTGCAAGGCCTTTTGTTTTTTGGTTAGTTGGGTCATTTACACGCCCTCCACAGTCACACCCATCGAACGGGCAGAACCAGCAATGGTGCGAACCGCCGCGTCCATATCGGCCGCAGTCAGGTCTTTCATCTTGGTTTTGGCGATTTCCTCAAGCTGGGCACGGGTCACCTTGCCAACCTTGGTCTTGTTGGGAACGGCTGAACCCTTGTCGATCTTGGCGGCCTTCTTGATCAGTACCGACGACGGCGGCGACTTGATGACAAAAGTGAAACTCTTGTCGGCAAACGCGGTGATCACCACTGGCAGCGGCAGACCTGGCTCAACGCCTTGGGTTTGCGCGTTGAACGCCTTGCAAAACTCCATGATGTTCAAGCCGCGCTGACCCAGTGCCGGGCCGATCGGTGGGGATGGATTGGCTTTGCCGGCTGGGACTTGCAGCTTGACAAAACCGACGATTTTTTTCGCCATGGTTTTACTCCTAGCGGGTGACAACGCCTTGGCCAGCCCTGTGCTGACCGCAGCTTCCCGTTGTTAACGACTCACTTCAAAACCGTTCGTGCCGAGTCGGGGGACACGAACTCTAATAAGTTGAGGACAGAGCTGGCTCGCTTCGCCGAGCTGCGGTCTGTCCCGCAAATTCTTGTCTCGTTGGGGTCAGAGCACATTTGCTACGCAAAGTGGTCTCAAACTCCCACTTAATCAGTTGAGGACATCAAATTACTTTGAGGACCGAGCAAAGCGCACTGCGTGTCGCTTTGGTGTGTCCCACAAAAATTTCAGGCTTTCGTTTTGGTCTGTCCCCCAATGTCTCAAGTTTCTCAGGTCTTCTCCACCTGCGAAAACTCAAGCTCAACCGGGGTCGAGCGGCCAAAAATGGTGACCGCCACCCGTACTTTGCTCTTGTCGTAATTGACTTCTTCCACCGAGCCATTGAAGTCCGCAAACGGACCTTCTTTGACACGCACATATTCACCCACCACAAACTCAACCTTGTGGCGCGGTTTTTCGGTACCTTCCTGCATCTGGCTGACGATCTTCTGCACCTCGGCTTCCGAGATGGGCGACGGACGCATCTTGCCGCCGCCAACAAAACCGGTCACCTTGTTGGTGTGCTTGATCAGATGCCAGGTGTCGTCGTCCATAACCATCTCGACCAGCACATAGCCCGGGAAAAACTTACGTTCCGTGGTGCGCTTCTGGCCGTTCTTGATCTCAACCACCTCTTCCACCGGTACCAGCACACGGCCAAATTTGGACGGCATCCCAGAGCGATTGATGCGCTCGATGATGTTGCGCTCGACCGTCTTTTCCATACCCGAATAGGCGTGCACCACATACCAGCGCAGGTCAGGGTTGGCCGAGGCAGTGGCCAGCGTCTGCGCCGCAGACGGCACCCCAGCATCGCTGGCTTCGACAACGTCAGTCATTATTTTTTCCACCCCAGAATCAGATCGTAAATAAACCACTCGAGCGTCTTGTCAGACAGCCAAAGAAACAGCGCCATGACAAAAACGAAACCGAAGACATACAAGGTCATCTGGATCGCGTCTTTGCGCGTCGGCCAGACCACTTTTTTAATCTCCTTGACCGACTCTTGACCAAACGCCAACAAGGCTCTTCCGGACTCTGAGGTCAAGAACACTACCACTGCAACAGCCAGGCCTGCCAACAAACCCAGCCACTGAAACAGCGGCCCTTGCTTGCCCAGCGCGTAATAAGCCACCAGCGATGCACCCACCAAGGCGGCCGCAGCGGCCAGCTTGGCCTTGTCCGCCGTGGTGTTGACTGTTTGAATTTGAGAAGTAGCCATGTCAGATAAAACTTGCACTCGTTAATCGGTGAATTGCCTGGGCATCCTACAGACGCACAAGCCCACCGTTTTCACGGCGGGCTTTCTTGACCACCTGACAACCCCATCAGGTGGCAGGGGCAGTAGGAATCGAACCTACAACCTTCGGTTTTGGAGACCGACACTCTGCCAATTGAGCTATGCCCCTAAGTATCCTTTTCTTGGCGTTACAGACAACTGTTCTAATCAGTTGAGGACAGAGCTGGCTCGCTTGCGCGTAGCTGCGGTCTGTCCCGCAAAATATCAGGCTATCACCTTGGCCACCACACCGGCACCGACGGTACGGCCACCTTCGCGAATGGCAAAGCGCAGGCCTTCTTCCATGGCGATCGGGGCAATCAGCTTGACGGTGATTGACACATTGTCGCCCGGCATCACCATTTCTTTGCCTTCGGGCAGCTCAATGGCACCGGTGACGTCAGTCGTGC
>JAQTSL010000029.1 GCA_028711355.1 Rhodoferax sp. | reverse complement strand
AAGGAATTGATCGGGTCGGAGCCAGATTGCTGCGTGCGTGCGCCAAACTTCCATTCTGCGGCCAGCCACATGCGCCAGACGCCAAAGTAGGCTGCGGCACCCGCACCTTCGAGCCCGCGCAGGCTTTCCAGCGATTCGGCGGTTTTGGTGCGGTAGGCCAGGTCGCGCAGCAGCCTGGTGGCATCGGTGACACGGCTGTCGGCCGGGCGGTGGCGTGCGTAGCGGCTAATCAGCAGGGTGCTGTTGCCAAGCTTGCCGCGGACAAATTCGCGCGCCAGCGGCAGGTCCAGGCTGGCGCTGGCATGTGCTGCAAATTGTGTAGCTAGTAGCGCAGTGTTGTCATGGGCTACAGGCTCAAAACGTCCATAAAATTTGCCCAGTTTTGAAAGATAGGCCACAGGAATGCCGTGTTGCGCACAGCAGATTAACGCCGCCGACGTGACAGCGTTGCGGCCAAACAGCATGACCTGGTCCACCTGCACGGCGGGCAGGTCCAGCAGCACCTCGGTGTCGCGGCGCACGACCAGGTGGCGGTTTTCGGTGGCCAGGCTGGCGTTGGGGTCCAGCAGGTACAGGGTGCGCTGCAGGCTCGGCGGTGGCAGGGCGGGGCTCTGGCGCGCCAGTGGGTCGCAATCGTCAGTGCTGTCCGGGGCATCTACGGCGGCAGCGTCGGTGGCAGCGTCTTCGTCTGCCTTGGCCGGGTCAGGCGGTGTAGGGTAGGGCGCTGGCGCGATATCGGCGGCTTGCCATTTGGGTTGATCTGCCATGGCTTGCGTCAGGACGCTGGCCATTGCGCCCGAAATTGCTTCATTTGTTGTAGCTGTTTGCGCTTGTTTATCAAGCCCTTGAGTACTATTTGGTATTGAATCCGGTTGGCCCGGCGGCGGCGTTTCAGTTGCCATATCGGTGTCTGTACGGGCCTTGGCTGGCACGGCCAGCGACCGCACAAAGTTCCAGCCCAAAAACTGGAATCCGGTCTCAAAATTGACGACACGGGTCTTCAGCGGGTTGAGCTTGAGCTCCAGGTCTTGTAGCACGCTGGAGGTCAGCTCCACCGCCTCTTGCGCGCGTTCGCGGCTTTTGGTAAGCACCACAAAGTCGTCGGCGTAGCGTACCAGTGCCAGGTTTTCGTCAAGCAGCGCGTCGTCCAGCCGGTCCAGGTACAAATTGGCCAACAGTGGCGACAGCGGGGAACCTTGCGCCACGCCTTGGCTGACTTCGCTGCGCTGATTGTCGTCTTGCACCGGGGCGCGCAGGATGCGGCTCACTAGGTTGATGAGTTCGTCGTCGGCCACCACTCTGCGCAGTTCAGACAGCAGCCGGGCGTGCGGGATGCCGTCAAAAAAATGTTCAATGTCGGCCTCGACCACCCAGCGGTAGCCCTGGCATTGCAGCATGGTAATGCGCTCAACCGCCATGCGCACCGACCGGCCCTGGCGGTAGGCAAAGCTACAGTCTTCAAACTCGGCTTCCAGCAATGGCGTCAGGGTCTGCGCAACGGCGGTGTGCAGCACGCGGTCGCGCACGGTGGGTATGCCCAGCGGTCGCGGCGCTTTGCCCGGGCGCGGCAACCACAGGCGCAACAGTGCATCAGGCTGGTAGTTACCGCCCAGCACCAGGCTTTGCAGGTAGCCCAGGCGCTGCGCCAGCCCGGCAGCAAAGTTGTCCACGCTGATGCCATCGACACCGGCCTGGCCGTTGTTTTGCGCCACCCGGTCGTAGGCGGCGCGCAAGCGGGTCAGCGTCAGGGACTGTCGAAGCAATGCGCCCATGGTGTGCGGTGGCTGTCAAATCACCCAGGCGCTGGCAATTGCAGGCTCGGCCGAGGTGCCCAGATGCTGCGTGTGGGCGTGGCAGTGCTGGCACCAGGGGGCATATTGCACGATGTCGTCGGGCACCTGGATGAGCTTGGCAATGCGCCGCTGCAACTGGTTTAGCTCTGGTGCGGTCAGGGTGCACAGAAACAGGCTGTTGTGCATGCGCTGGCCCACCGCCGCCAGGGCGCGCTCCACCCGACGCAGACGGCGCGGGTCGGCGATGTCGTAGGCGATGATCCAGCTTGTATTGAACATGGTCTGGTGGTACGCGTAGCTCAATTTATCAGACTCTAGAACGGGCTTGCGACATGGTATTGGCTTTCAGTCAGCAGTTGTTTGCAATTTCTATAATCGTAACTACAATAATTGTTATTGTTATGCAAATTCAATTTGACCCGGCTAAGGATGTTTTGAACATCAAAAACCATGGCCTGTCGCTGGCTGTGGCGGCCGCATTGGCGTCGGATTTGCTGGTCAGCTTGCGCCCGGCCGAAAAATATGAGGTGAAACGTTATGCAGCCAACTACAGTTAAGACGCTTTCGGGGCGGGTTTTGCGATTGCCAACTGATGCAGAAGATGCCCGCATCCGTGCTGGCATTGACGCCGACCCTGACACCCACGCGGTCAGTGACGCTGAATTTGCCCAGATGCGCCGCCCTGGGCGACCGGTTGGTAGCGGTAGCAAAACACAAATCACGTTGCGTCTGGACACCGCCGTTGTAGAGAAATTCAAAGCCTCTGGCCCGGGCTGGCAAACGCGCATCAACGAGGTGCTGAGGGCGCACGCCTGAAGCTGTATTGGCACGCGTTGTAGGACGTCGGCTTACGGGTTGCGCCTGAGTGCAGGAATGTTTTTGGATTCTGAGGTAAAGGGTTTCAGGTGCTGGTGCGTGGCGTTGACGCGATCGTTTTCCACAAACCATTGGTAGGCTTCAGTTTCAATGGGTTGTCTGGCCACCTGTGGATAGTGCACCGGCAGTTTCACCGCACCTGGGTTACCGGCAAGTGTGATGGCACGCCACAGGGCTGTGTCTTTTTGATAAACCGTGTTCATTTGACTTTGAGAAAGCTGCCACGGCGATGCCACCAATGGTTGTATGGCGCAAGCCTGTTGTTCAGTGGCAAAGTACGCGGGCAATTGTTGCGGAAAATGCTCTGCCCTCCATTGCGCAGCGTAGCGAACTTGCTCAGACGGTTGCAGCTTGGTCTGCAAATAGCGCTGCTGCCGGTTCACTAAAAAAAGTCCGATGACGTTGATCTTGACCGAACCCAAACCAATGGGCTTGCCCATGCCCAGCTTATGTTCGTAGTTTGCAGTAGGTTGCAGGGTGGCGCAAAGCGATTCCAGTTCGGCTTGGCTCAGGTTGGCAAAATCCACTTCAAAATAGAAGTCTTGTCCCTGCGCAATCGGGGTGACGCACACTTTTTGTTTTGCGTCTTTGGCAGCGTCAATGCTTTGCCAGGGTGCAGTGCCTTGTCCGGCAGGTGCAGCTTTGCCGTCATTGGCCAGTTTGCAGATCTGGCCGCTGGCATCGCGCAGGCCGTGCAAGTAGGCCTTGCGGCCCTGCAAGACATATTTATCAGGCGCGTTCGACAACATGGCCTTGCTGATGTAAGCGGTTTCCCCGTCGCGCTTCTTGAAATACATGGCCGGTGACGGCGGTTTGGGGGATGCCAGAATTTTCAGTGTGACAGCCGCTTCCGTAACAACGGGTTTCAAGGCAATGCCGTATCCAAATCGCACTTTGCTGGCAAAGGCTTTGGCGGGGTTGGCAGCTTTGTAGGCCGTTGTGCTTTTTTCATAAGCATCGCCCATGTCCTGCACTATCCCAAACAGCAATTCAGACGGCGACAGCGGTCGCTCGCCATTCAACGGTGACAAGTCGAGTGACGGCAAAGCGTGGCTGGTTGTCCAAGGCTTGCCGTCCTTTTGCACCGCTTTGCGCCAGATTTGTGAGTAAGCCAGTTCAGTAATTTTTTTGCCATCAGCGTCTAGGTTGAAATACATGGTTTGACCCATGCAAAGCCTGGCTTTGTTTCCGTATTGGGCACTATCAGGGTTGCGGGCAACGCCACGGGGCTTGACTTCAGGCAGCACGGTATCGTGTTTGGCTGCATCTTCGGTGCGTTCGTCAGTTATGGCGTATAGGCGGTTGAGTGGTGCAGGCGGGATGACATATGACTTGCCGCTTTCGCGTTCTTCAAGCACATAAACAATTCGATCTTTGCCCCCGATGTTTCTGGTTTCCTGTTTGACGGTACCACGGTATTGCAAGGGCTCATTGGTGCTGGCGCGCACTGAATAGCTGCGCTCATGCATCACCCGCAGAGCCGATTGGCTAATCGATTCGTGCAAACTTGATAGCATTCCACGCAGACTGGTAGAGGGCAAAGCAATATTTTGACTATGCAAGTTGAGGTAGCGCAGGGTGAAGTTTTGCTTGATCTTTGGTTGCTGGGTGCTGTCTTCACCAGCACCGATAAAAAGAGGTGTTTGGGTGGTCAGCTTACACAATAGCCGACCGTGCAAGGCACTGGCGTGGTACGCGCCGTGGCTGTGGGTGCCGCTTCGGATGTCCATATGCTGAACCCAAGGCAGGCGCATGTTTTTGACATCTGGCGCTGACGTGGGCAAAAACACGTACGGATTGTGAAAATCGCCACTGGGCGTGGTGGGCTCCAAGGCTGGCGGTACTTTGGTTGCTGTTGGCGCATGCAATTCTGCCCCTGTAGCTGGGTTGAAAGCGGTCATTCGTGTGGCAAATGCTTGCAGCGTTGCGTCGATTTCCAATGGTGGCTGCTGACTTTGCAGCGCAGATTGCAAGGCAGCCAATGTTTGACTTAGGCTGATGCCGTAGCCCTTGGCCCTGCCATACCCCAGCGCAATGTCACCTTCGTCCAGGTCGCGCAGTACGTGCGTGAGCAAGCCCAGAACCTGGACCACAAGCTGCGGGTTGTGCAACTCCAGTTTGCGCAGACGGCCCAGGTCGATGCGGATGCTGCCGCGCAGGGTGGGGCAGTCCAGCGCCTGGATGCAAAACTTGGCGCTATCTTTGCCCCCGCCGGTGATGCGGTCTATGGCGACCATGTCGTGCTTGAGCAGGGGCGCGTCTTTGGGCGCCAAAAAATCGCTGCACTGCACCACGGCGCGCCAGCCGCTGGCACCAAACAGCAAGCTGGCCAGATCCAGCCGCGCCACCTTGTCCAGCCCAAACACGGCCGGCACCTTGTAGCCTGCGGGTGTTTCTTCGCCCAGCGTTCGCAAAATACGTTCCGCCTGGCTGCGCAGTGCGCCATGCAAACTGCTGGCAGGCAGCACCGGCTGGCCTGCGCTGTTGCGACGTGGCACGCCGTCGGGGTCGCCTACGTTTTGCTTGGCTTTATTGGCCTGGTACACCAAAAACGGGGTGTGAAACTTGAGCACCAGATCGGGCAACAACAGCAGCTCGCCGCTGTTTTGGGTGAGTACTTTGGCGTGTACATGGGGCTTGGCAGCGCTGGCCCACAGGTCAATAGCGGCCTGGGGCCGGGATTGCACTGCCTGCCATAGGGCGCGCAGGTCATTCAGGCGGTTCACCTGGCCCAGTTGCCAGGTGATGCGGCCGTTGTCGCTGGCTTGACGGCCGCCCAGTTGAAAGCTGCTTTGCGTGGCACCGGCCAGTTGCAGCAGACCCAGCAGGTGGGCGATATCACTTTCTTGCAGATTTTGGGCGCTGCATTCAAAGGCAAATTGGTAACCCGCTGGCACAGCTTGTTCGGTAAACAGCAAGCCGTCTTCTACCGTGCCGTAGTCGCGGTTGCGCACCGAATGCATCAGCAGGGCGCTGTGCGGTTGTGCATCAAACCCCGGCAGGCTGCTGGCGGTGGTACCTTGACGCAGGTAGGCATTGCAAATTTCAAGCTGCGCCGGGCTGGTTTGTTCACCTTGCACGCTGCCAAATAGGCGGTCGGTAACTTCTGCTGGCAGGTCGGTGCGCCGTGCCAGCGCGCGCAAGGCACCCTTGATGCCGCTGCCGCTCAGGTAGGGCTCATCCCGGTGGTCGCGGGCGACGCAACCAACCCAATTGTCCTGGTCGGCGTCATGCAGGGGTTCGTCTTGCCCGGTGCCCATGGACAGGGGTGTTTGCAGTGTGAAAGTGCCCTGCACGCGCCACAGTGAAAAATTTGGGGGCGTGGTGTTTGCCTGTGGGTTTTGGGTGCTGGTGGCGATGGATGCAGTCATGATGGGTTCCCTTGCGTAAATGGTCTCAAAGCGGTTTGAAGGGCAGGGCAGCTTGCACCACCACTTCGCCGTAGCCGTTTTGCCGGATGTAGGGGTGGTCGCACCAGGTGTCGCCATGGTGTTCGCGCACGGTTTGCGGCAGCGCCAGTCCATTGGCTTGCCATGTTTGTAGCAGCGCAGCGGCCTTGGCGGGGTCGGTGACCTGAAACACAAAGACGCTGCCAGCCTGGGTGAGCACCAACGGCTGGTAGGCGGCATTTTTTTGCCGCAAATAGCGCCGGTGCAGGGGTTCGCCGCCACGCAGTTGCTGGGTGGCAAAAAAGTGGCTCAGGGTGAGCACGCCGGGGTAGCCGGCTTGTGCCGCCAGGTCGTCAAAAGCGCCTTGGTACAGCGTGTGCAAATCTACATTGGCCTGGTCCGCAATGGCATTTGTGGTAAACAGCAGCGTGTCGCTGACCAGCATCATGGGTACCAACTGACCCGGCTGAAGGGCTTTGCTGCCAAGTTGTGATGGCCAGATGTTTTGCGGCTGTTTGATGCATTCAACGCGGGCCCGGGCATCGGTTTTACCGATTGGTCCCAAGCCGTGGCCCAGCAATTGGCCAAGCTCCTGGCGCACAGCGGCCTGTGCGTCTGCGGGCACGGCGCTCAAGTCCAGATCGCACTGCCACTGAACTGGCGCATTGGGTGGGGCATAAATGCAGTCGTAGGCAAAGAGCTGGCTGTCTGCGGCTTTGCCGTCTTGCATGGCGGTGCGCACACGCAGATGGCGCGCGGTTTCGCGCCAGCCCTGGTCTTTGCTGGCCGCTTTCAGGGTGGCTGGTTTCCAGTCGGTCTGGAATGCGGGTGATTTATCAAAATCGGTTGGAGCCCTTTTGGAATAAGTGTCAACCACCTTAATATCAATAGCAACCAGCGATTGTGGCAAGGGCATGGGGCGGCCTTTGCCGGGCGCGCCAGGTAGCGCGTGGGTGCAGCGCAGGGCATCAAAATGCGTTGCCAGGGCGCTGCCTTTGATGTCATCCATGCGGCGGGCGGCGTGTTGCTGCAACAGGGTTTGCGCTAGCGCCCCCAGCAGCGTGCCGCCGGGCAGCACGTCGCCCGCGACAAAAACGTTGCCGCGCCTGCTGCTGCTGTTGACGCACAGCGGGGCGTCAAACTGTAGCCCGAGCCGCAGCCGTGCGCTGGCGGGTAGCCCCAACCCGGTGCTGCCTGTGGCACTTGGCGCGCTGTTCACGCGGCAGTCCAGCAGGCGGCCAAAGCCGACACCACGGTAGGCGCCCACTTGGGTTTGCAGCAACAGGGCGGCGCGCAGTTGCTGCGCCAGGGCTTTGACTTCAGCGTCTCCTGCCCAGGTGTGCCAGCTGCCTTCAAAGGTCAGCTCAGCACCTGCGGCGCTGATTTGCTCTGTAATCAGCAGCGCGCCTTGTTTGACCGATCCCGTGGCATCGTCCAGCGCGGTGCGCGCCACTTCAGCATGGGTGCGTGTTGTGCCTGCGGTTTTGCCGTTGATACTGACCAAAACCAGATCAGCCAATTGCAAACGGGCGCGTTGCTGCTGGGTAGTGCCGTGGCTTTGATCGGCCTGACCAAACCAGACAGTGGCGTCGGCGTGGCCCAGGGCGTCGCTGTGGTTGCGCCAGACTTGCGCAATGCGTCCGGCCAGCAAGGTGCCTGGAAGGATGGGGCGGCCCAGGTGGTCAAACAGCAGGGTGGTGTCCAGCCCAAAGCGCCCGGCATCGTTGCCGTGTACCAGATAAGGGGCTTGCAGGGTGACGCTGAGGGTGATGGTGTGCAGTGTGCGGCTCATGCTTGCACCTCTTGGGTTGGAATGGCGGGGTTTTGGCAGTAGTCCCATAGCTCGATGAGCTTGACCCAGGCAGCCAGGTCGTCTGCGGCTGGCGCCGTGCTGGCTATGCTGTGCCAGTCGCGTGCGCTGCCCAGGGGGTGCAGTTGCGTCCATAAGGCGTTGAAGGCTTGGGCGAGCCCGGGCTCTTTACCGGCGGTGGGTTTGAGTGCCTCGTTGACGCTGGTGTAACTGCGCTGGAGCAAGCGCAGGGTTTCTGTGGCTTGTGGGCTGTCGCCAAAAGCATCGCCCTGGGCGATCAGGCGCAGCGCGCGCACCATGGTGGAGCGCGGCAGTGCCTCTTTGAGCGACTGGGGAGTTGCTGCGCCAAGGCTGCATGCCAGTGCGTTGACGGCCTTCGGGTCGAGCGTGAGCGCGTCCCATGTTTTCAATCGCTCACGGTAGCGCGTGCGCAAAAATGCATCCAGATCGCTGCCGGCCTGGTCAAACGATTCCAGCACCAGCCAGTTCAAGCTGTCTTTGCCCTTGAACGCGTTGTTTACTTCTTTGGACTTGTCGGCGAGTGCCTTGGCCAATTGGCTGATGGCGCTGATGGGAGCCTGGTGGTGGCAAAACACCAGACTGCAAGCGTGGGTGAGCGGCGCTTCTTTACCTTGTACCGGGTAACGCATCTGGCTGGCGTGTTCAAAGAACAGATGGGCAAGCGCCATGCCGCACCAGCCGGGCACCACAAACATCAGCTCATCACCGCCCCACAGCAGGGTTTCAAGCCGGATGGCTGGGGCGCCTTCCAGGTGGCTTTGCCAGCGCGGGTCGGACTGGGCGAGTTGCAATACTTTGTCCAGCAGCGCTTTGCGCTGCGTCTTGATGTACTGGTCCCACTTTTGAAGCTCTACAGGCGTTTGGCAGGTGCTGCCGATGCTGCCAAAGCCGTTGCCGTCGGCGTAAAAAACGGCCATTTTGCCGTTGAGATTGGGCGTTGGAACCAGCGATGCGTTCATGCCGGTGGCCAACGATTCGAATTCATTTGTAAAGCCAATGCGAACTTGATCACCCAACAAACGTTGGTAAAACGCCTGCTTTTGTTCTCGCCCATACTGGCGGCGGCATTGCACCGAAAGGCTGTTGCCGGGGTCTTCGGGGCCACGCCGTGCGGCCGGGCGAACTTCGTCTGTTTTGCACAGGGCATCACCGGCTTGCAGGCCGGCGGTGGCAAAGCTCAGGCTTTGCATTTGTTGCCAGCGGTTGGCGGCGATAGCATGCTCTGTGGCGTGGCGAAAGTCGCCCTGGGAGGCGCTGACGACAAACGTGGCGTGGCGGTAAAGGTCGTGTTTTTGAAGCCATTGCTGCACCTCGATTGCGAGTTGCTCAGGCAGTGTGTTGCCGGTAACTTCAAACAAGCCAGCCGAGGCGCCTGTGCTGATGGCGCGCAAGTGGTTTTGAAACTGCTGATGCACTTCTTCAATGGCATCAAGCAGCAGCAGACTGCCGCCACGGCGGGTGCAAAGGTCTTCGGTGTCGAAAATGGTGTAGGCGAGGTTGACGCCTTCGATGCGCAGGATGTTCATGGTATTTTTCCTTCCGGCATGTGTGTTGTGGGATATGCGACGGGTTGGCGCTGACGGCGTTGCCACGGAATGAACCGTTGCCAAACATAGTTGGTTTTGTAGAGCAGTAATCCGGTGGTGAGCAGTACCAAAACCAGGACTGGAATGGCGATCAGTGGCACCCATTCTGCGAGCGGATTCATGCCAAATGCGCCTGCAATGGCGGAGAACACGGCGATGAGCACGCTGCCCAAGCCGAGCATGCCGACGGTTTCATTTAATTGTTTGGACTGGTCGTACTCGATGCGGCTGGCTTGTAGCTCGCTGTATTCGGCCAGATCACGAAGTTCCTGGCGCACTTCGTCGTATAGCGGCCCGATGCGCAAGTGTGCGCGCCATCGGGCAAAAAGTTGCTGACCTTGTTCTTGCGGGCTGATCTCGTCAAACCAGTAGGTTTGGGTGAATTCAACAAATTGTTTGTAAAAGTCACGTACCTTTTCTGCGGGGGGAAGTTCGATACCAGTCGCTTTGCGCTCGACCATTTCGGTGAGCCGGTGCGATGCCGCCAACAGCGCCGCGCGCTGCATATGGGCAATGAGTCCCATGATGATGTAGATGTGGCGAAAGGTGAACAGCGCGCCGTTGGTGGCGTCGCCAAAAAAACCAGGCTGGGTGCGCCCATGCTGATCCACCCAGGTGTCTTGCTGACCCGCGTTGGTGAAGGCGTAGCCACAGTTAAGGATACGCGAGGGCGAATCGGTGCTATCCAACGGTTCACCCGCAGCCGTGTTGTTGTACCAGTAACGGTCGTAGCAGTGCTTTTCCTCAAAGCCCTGCAAAAAACGCCCGGCATAGGGCAGGGGGTCTGTGCCATAGTCGTCGGCAAAGCAGAGTCGCACCCATTGGCCCTGATTGAGTGCGCGCACGTTGTCAAACGCCACGTAGCTCATGACGGCGGCGCGGTCGTCGCCAAACTGGCGAATGCCAATGCTGTTGTCATCTTCCGATGTGTCGTCGGTGTGCAGTGGGGCGAGCAGACTTTTCCAGTGAGCGGCCCAACCCGGTTTCCAGGAGCCTTGGGCGGCAGCCTGTTGCTTGCTGCTGGCGTAGGCGTCTGGTGTGTAGCTCCCGGATTTGCCAATGGGATGATGTTGGGCGTCTTGAAACTGCATGTGGCTTGGGCAGTGGCCACCGAACGGGCGATCCTTTTGTTGCTTGTCGTTTTTGTCGGTGTCGAAATACGGTGGGTAGGTGCGCCGCAGTTGGTCCAGCAGGCGTTGCAATGACTCCATCGTCAGCGCTGGCTGGCCCTCATCCGCCCGGTATTCCAGCTCCAGCAGCACGCAGGCAATGTCTGGCTGGAACAGCGCCATCAGGCAGCGGCTGACAGTCAGCGTGAGCGGGTCAGAGCTGCCTTTGAGGGTGACGGCAACGTGGCTGACGTCGGTTCGCTGTAACCAGCACACGCGTTGTGGGTCGTAAAGAAAGCGTCGCACAAAGGGGTGAAAGTACACCCGCGCCTGCCAGCGCTGCTCGTCACTGAGCAGTGGGCTGGCCCAGGGGTTGTCGCCCTCACAGTGCCTCCAGGCGCTACCCGAAGTCTGGGTGATGAGGCTGACCGCCTGCGCGATGTCGGCGATGGGGTGTTTGCGGTCGGTTATCTTGAGTTGCAACGGCAGACATATCACGTGCACAAGGTGCTGCACGCTGGGTGGTGCAAGACCCGCAGGTGGTGGCATTGCAGCATCGGTTTGGCTCGCGCTTGGGGTATGGAGTGCTTCAGTATTCATAGCTGTTGACGCTTGTTGTATCTGCACTAAAGGGTTATCTCTTCATGAGTTTTGGGGGCTCCACACGTAGCGCCCGCAGCCCAGGGTGGTTTGCTGGCCCACACCCAGCCATTGCCCCCAATGGAGCAGGGCAGTTTCGCTGGCATCCAGGGCAGCGACATAGGTCAGGCTGCCCACAATGCCCGGTTTGTAAATGCTGCGGTGTGCGGCGTAGGGCCATTGAACTTGCAGCGCCGGTGCCGCTGCTGACGTCAGTGCTTGTATTTCCGCCAGCGCATCACGGGCGCGCCAGCCTTGTGCCAGGCCAATTGCCTGGCCAAGTTCGGGCTCCAGCACCAGCATGCGTTTGGCGATGGCGTCCAGCAGGGACTTGAGCGAGGGCCATGGCACCTGCTGCGTGCGGCGAATGTTGCCGCGCGCGCCAAGTAGCAGGGGGCTGCGAAATTCGAGTTGATGCACTTGCAAGTGGTGCCCGGGCGCAGTCTTTGGGTGGGGAGCGCGGCGTATCCACGCGGATGGTGATTCGGGCCAGGGCGTGTCATCGATGAGCTGGCCGTCCATCACAATCGCTTGCACCGGGCTACCCGGTTGGTAAATCCAGCTTCGCTGAATTTCAAGATGGCGCTGGTTCAACCCCATGCAAGCCTGAGCCAGCAGGGCGCGCGTGATGACACTCCAGCTTTGCGTGGCATCGCGAAACAGGATCAGGCCAAAACGCAATTTTGGGTCGGTCAGGGGGCCAAAATGCGGCGGCTCAATCGCCATGCTGGCGTAGTCGTCATCGCCCGTGGGGCGCAAAACCTGGATCAGATACGGTGCATGGTTAAGTATGGCTCGCTCAACAAAGCCATGCAAAATGCCACCCAGGTGCAAGGGCAATTCAGCACGGCCCGGTCCCAGGGCCGCCTCCACAGCAAGCATCAGCACATCAGCCTTCCGCAATTTGCAGTTCGTAGCGTCAGAAAATTCAACCTTACCAGAGCAGGAAATGTCAGTGACACATGGCAACAGGATCGATTTTTTACCGCCACATTATGTACTTTGAAAAACACACCACTCTGGCATCCGGCGGCGCTGGGGTCGCCATCTAAAATTGGACTTCACGCAACGCCATCTTTCCTTTGAAAATCCAATCTACCCTTACCCACGGCCGGGCCGTCTGGCTGATGCTGCTGGTCACCCTGCTGTGGTCCACCGCCGGGGTGGTGACGCGTCAACTGGAGCAGGCGCGTAGTTTTGAGGTGACGTTCTGGCGCAGCTTTTTTACCGTGCTGAGCCTGCTGGTGATTTTGCCGCTGTTCAAGGGGCGTGCGGTGTTCACGCGCATGCAGCACGGTGGCGCGGCGCTGTGGCTGTCGGGCTTGTGCTGGTGCGGCATGTTCACTTTTTTCATGCTGGCGCTCACCTTGACGACCGTGGCCAACGTACTGGTGACGATGGCGCTGGTGCCGCTGTTTACCGCGCTGGCCACGCGCATCTTTCTGGGCCACCAGATCACGCCGCGCACCTGGTCTGCGATTGTGGTGGCGGGCTGTGGCATTGCTTATATGTATGGCACACATCTGGCCGAGGGTTTTAGCGTGCTGGGCACGTTGGTGGCGCTGGGGGTACCGGTTTCGGGTGCTGCCAACTGGACCATCACGCAACATTCACACGCGCAGGGCAAAAATGTGGACCTGATTCCAGCCGTGCTGGTGGGTGGCGTGTTGTCGTCGCTGATCACCTTGCCGCTGGCCTGGCCGCTACAGGGCTCCGGTCACGATGTGCTGTTGCTGGCCGGTCTGGGCGTTTTTCAACTGGCTATTCCGTGCGTGCTGGCCGTCGTTTGCACGCAGGCGCTGGCGGCGCATGAGATCGCCTTGCTGGGGCTGCTGGAAGTGATTTTTGGCATTTTGCTGGCGTGGCTGGGTGCGGGCGAAGTGCCCGGCCACAATGTTTTGGTGGGTGGTTCGCTGGTCATTGGCGCACTGGTGGCCAATGAACTGGTGGCATGGAAGGGGCGGGCATGACAGAGGTGCAAGAAATTCTTGCTGAGGTGCGCGGTTGCGTCGGCTTCATCACGCTGAACCGGCCAACGGCGTTGAATGCCCTGAACCTGTCGATGATCCGGGCGTTGACACAATGCCTGCTGGCATGGCGCGACGACCCAAAGGTGCAAGCGGTGGCGATTCGAGGCAGCAACAAGGCGGGCGTGTTTGGGGCGTTTTGTGCCGGTGGCGACATTCGCTACTTTCACCAGGCGCTGCTCTTGGGTGACCCCTCGACCGAAGATTTTTTTACCGAGGAATACACCCTCAACCACCTGGTGCAGCGCTACCCCAAGCCCTATATTGCGTTCATGGACGGTGTGGTGATGGGCGGTGGCATGGGCATCAGCCAGGGCGCGTCGCTCCGGCTGGTCACGCAGCGCACCAAGATGGCCATGCCCGAAACGCTGATTGGCCTGTTTCCGGATGTCGGTGGCGGCTATTTTCTGAGCCGCTGCCCGGGCCATGTCGGCGAATGGCTGGCCTTGACCGGGCCCACCCTGGATGCGGCGCAGGCGATTGCACTGGGGCTGGCCGACCATTATGTCGAGTCGGCGCGGCAAGCCGATTTGTGGGCAGCGCTGGCCCAACTGGTGGTCTGCGACCCGACCCATCTGGCGGCCTTGATTGCTACATTTAGCGTAGCTGCTTACGCAAGTGCAGATTGCCCTAGAGGCCAAATTGACCACTATTTTTCAATGGACTCGGTGGCGACTATCGTGCAGGCTTTGGAGGCTGATCGATCCGACTGGGCGCAGCGCACGGCGGCGCAGTTGCGCCAGCGCTCACCGCTGATGCTGGCGCTGGCGTTGCAGCAGATTCGCCGGGGTCGCCAGCTCACCCTGGCGCAAGATTTGCGCATGGAGCGCGACCTGATGCGGCATTGTTTCTTTCCTCGACATCAGGGCCGCAGCGGCGCGCAGACCGAAACGGCCGAGGGCATTCGCGCCTTGGTGATCGACAAGGACAACGCGCCGCGCTGGAACCCGCCGCGCATTGAAGACGTCACGCCAGCGATGGTGGCGCCGTTTTTCATCAGTCCGTGGCCAGCGCACAGCCACCCGCTGCGTTCATTGGCGTGAGTTTGGTGTTGGTTCAAAGCTGACGATAGACCGCGTCAGCCAACTGCATCAGTTGCTCGCGCGGCAATTGCCCGGCCAGCGCGTAGCCAAATCCCTGGTCCACCCAGTAAAAACTGGGCACGCCAGCTTGCGGCTCAAACCGAAAACTCGTTTCCTGACTGGACCGGCCTTGGGCCGAACCTGGGTTCAACGCCCCCAGGTAGAGCGTGACCCGTAGCGCGGCGGCGTTTTGAAACATGAACTGCGCCCGGGCACCGGCATCACCCGGCAGCAGCCGTCCCCCCACCAGTTCAAAGCCTTGGACACTCAAATTGGGGACTTTGAGCGGTTTGCCCAGCCGCTTGGACAGCCACTGAACCAAGTGCGCTTGTTCTTGCGCGGTGACTTCCACCGGATGTTTGACCTCCGGCGTATAAACGCTGTGGGCCAGGCTCGCCTGGTGGACAAAATCGCTTTCAAACTTCGCCTGCGCTAACTGCGGCGCTGCAACCGAGTGTGATCGCGCGGCTTGCCAGCCGGAGTTTGACAGCCAGCCGACACCAAAAGCCAGCAGCACACTGGCGGCCACGCCGCCCAAGTGGCGCCATTGGGTGCTGGTTTGGCGTGCCGCCGAGGCTTGGCGCGTCGCCTGTAGCAGCGCGCTGGGCAAGCTTTCATGCAGTACATCAGCGTGCAAGCGGCGCAAACTGTCACGCTGTGTTTGCCACTGCGCCAATTGCTGCTGGGCATCAGGATCATCCTGGAGGCGCAAGCGCAAGGCGTCCAATGCAACTGGCGTACCTTGGGCATCGACCAACGCATGGCATTCGTCGTCTGTCAAGGGGGCGTGGGTATCTAGGTTCATGGCAGTCAATGCCTTATTTCAACCGTTGAAGTGGGACAACACGGGGTGTGTTTGTGCTTTGGACAGCTGCGTCTTGGGCCTTGAGCGACGGGGCGTCAAGCAAGACCTGCAAGCGCGTGCGTGCGCGTGACAGGCGCGACATCACCGTGCCGATAGCCACTCCGGTAACCTTGGCCACCTCGGCGTAACTCATATCCTCCAAACTCACCAACAACAGCACTTCGCGTTGCTCCGGCGGCAACTGCAGCAGGCATCGTTGCAAATCCAACAGTTGGTCGCTGCCAGACGCTGGTGCTGGCAACTGCCCGGCCACAGCGTCAAAATCGACCTGGGTCAACGACGTTTGCCAGTGAGTTTTGCGCAACTTGTTGAGGAACAGGTTGTGCATCACGCTGAACAGCCAGGCGCGCAGGTTGGAGCCCACCAGCCACAAACGCCATTTGCTACAGGCGCGCTCCAGCGTGTCCTGCACCAGGTCGTCAGCCGCCCAGGTGTCTCCGGTCAGCGCCCGTGCATAGCGACGCAGCGCAGGAATTTGAGCCAAGATGAGGTCTTGGCTCATACTGGCACGCGCAATTGCTTGTCAGCGGACGCGGGCATCGCTTGGTGGACCGTGAAACGTCAGGGTTTGGCAGCGTGCCAGACGTTGTTGAAACCATCGCCGGTTTTGTCGCCCGGCTTGCTGTCTTTGGCCCAGTAATAGACTGGTTTGCCCTTGACTGCCCATTGCTTGCTGCCGTCGTCTCGGGTGATGATGCTGAAATCTCCGCTGGCACTCTCGCCGGCGGCAACAGCCAGGGGAGGCCA
This sequence comes from Rhodoferax sp., assembly GCA_028711355.1. Taxonomy (GTDB): domain Bacteria; phylum Pseudomonadota; class Gammaproteobacteria; order Burkholderiales; family Burkholderiaceae_C; genus Rhodoferax. The sequence continues at coordinate 2,529 of JAQTSL010000029.1, read as the reverse complement.
GTTGGTTGCGCAGGGGCCGTTGCAAGCCGACTTGCCGCTGCCTGCCATGTCTTTGTCGAAGGTATAGAGCGTCATGCCTTTGGGTCCAACCAGCATCCCGTTGGACTCCATTGCCGGAGCTGCCGACACGGTGGCGCACACGGTCAGGGCGGCTAGGGTGAGCGAGCTGGTAAACAATTTTCGGGACATAAATTTCATGGTGATCTCCGGTTGAGGTGAATGCAGTCAAGTGCCTGCACCTCCATGAACACCTTGCTTTGCCGCTTTATTCCATCGGCATGCAAAAAAATCAACGGTGATGGATTTTCATGGCCCGCTCGACCTCACGCTTGCCCTCGCGGTCCTTGATGGTGTCGCGCTTGTCGTGCTCGGCCTTGCCTTTGGCCAGGGCGATTTCGCACTTGATCTTGCCGGCTTTCCAGTGCAAGTTGATCGGCACCAGGGTGTGGCCTTTTTGCTCGACCTTGCCGATCAGGCGCTTGATCTCATCTTTGTGCATCAGCAGCTTACGGGTGCGCTGCTTGTCGGGCGTGATGTGGGTCGAGGCCGTGCCCAGCGGCTGGATTTGCAGGCCGATGATGAACAGCTCACCATTGCGGATCACGACATAGCCGTCGGTTAACTGCACTTTGCCCTCGCGCAGCGACTTGACCTCCCAGCCTTCGAGCACGATGCCAGCCTCAAAACGCTCTTCAAAAAAGTAGTTGAACGCGGCTTTTTTGTTGTCAGCGATGCGGGTTGCAGTTTCAGGTTTTTTGGCCATGAGAAGGGAAGGGTGAACGATGTAAGGGCAAACAGTGCTTGACTACAATGGCCGCGCACCCCTGCATTCTATGAAAACCGTCAAAAAATCCGTCCTGATCTGGTATGGCCCGGCTGAAATGTACCGGCTGGTGGTAGATGTCGATGCCTATCCGCGCTTTTTGCCCTGGTGCGATCGGGCGAGCGTGGTTGAACGCCACGAAAACGGTATGTTGGCTGAGATTGGCATGGCATTTAGCGGTTTTCATCAGAGCTTTACCACGCGCAACACGCACATCCCCGATCAACAGGTGCTCATCAAGCTGGTCAATGGCCCGTTTTCGCGGCTGGAAGGTGAATGGAACTTTATTTCGCTGGGCGCAGACCAGCGCGCCTGCAAGGTCGAGCTGACGCTGACCTATGGCTTTGAGCACAAATTGGGCAAGTTAATCAGCCCGGTGTTTGACAAAATCGCCGGCAGCATGGTTGATGCCTTTGTCAACCGGGCCAAACAGGTTTATGGTGAATAGCTCGCCCCCTCAGCTGCGGGTGACGGTGGTTTATGCCGCGGCAGCGCGCCGGGTGCAAGCGGTGCCACTGGAACTGAATGCCACCAGCACGGTGTGGCAAGCCGTGCTGGCCAGTGGCCTGCCAGCACTTTTCCCGGATCTGTTGGCGACCGCACCGCTAATGGGCGTCTGGGGCCGCAAAGTGGCCGCCGGGCACCTGCTGCGCGATCAGGACCGGGTTGAACTGTACCGGCCTTTGCGTGTTGATCCCAAAGTGGCCCGACGCGCTCGTTTTGTCAAGCAAGGTGCCAGGACCGCTGGCCTGTTTGCCAACCGACGCGCCGGAGCCAAGCCGGGTTATTAAACCTTGCGGGCTAGCAGTCCAGATCGATCACTGATTGGATTCGCTTGGCCTCCGCCGCCCGGGCAGCGTCGTCCAGAATGACACGCTCGCCCTGAGCATTGGTCCGGCTCAGGCGACCGCCAGCATTCAACTCCGCCCTGGCCGATTTGGCACGTTGGCAGTTGTCCGCCTTGACCGCCAGTCTGCGCTGTTCTTCGGACTTGAGCTTGGCCGCATCCTGTTCGTCTGCTTTCTTCTTCTTTTCCAGCAATTGTTGGTCGAGGCCGGAGTCTTTGGGCGCACTGGCCGCACCTTTGGCTAGCGCGGTCGTGCCAGTTGCGGGCACATCGGCGGTATTGCTTGCTGGTTGAAGTTGCGGCAATCCCGGACGCTTGACGATGGCTTTGTCCGGTACGCTCGCTGGCGGCGCCCGGTCGCTGAACACCGGGTGACCGTCCTTGTCGAGCCACTGCCACTGCGCAACAGCCAGCGAAGAAACCAACGATGTCAATAAAAATAAGGAGCGAGCAAAATTTTTCATGGCCTAGAGTTTAGGCGACTGTGATGGGGTAGGGGGCGCGGTCAGCGCCAGATACAATCCGCGCTTTTGGAGCAAAACCCATGCGCCTGATTGGTAAAGCGCTCACCTTCGACGATGTTTTGTTGGTGCCAGCGTACTCCCAGGTCCTGCCCAAGGACACCTCTTTAGCCACCTGTTTCACCCGCGATATTGCGCTTAATCTGCCACTGGTGTCGGCGGCGATGGACACGGTGACCGAATCCCGGTTGGCGATTTCAATCGCGCAAGAAGGCGGTATCGGCGTGATCCACAAGAATATGACAGCGCAACAGCAGGCGGCCAAGGTGGCCAGGGTCAAGCGCTACGAATCGGGTGTGTTGCGCGACCCGGTGGTGATCACGCCTGAGCACACGGTG
>JAQTSL010000301.1 GCA_028711355.1 Rhodoferax sp. | reverse complement strand
CCGGCCAGACGCATCGGCTGGGCAAATCCCTGCACCGTCGTGTCGCTGTTGGCAACCATCGTGTCGCGCAAAAACACCCGCCCCAGCTCAAATACCCGTACGCGGGACGCCTTTCGGTCCTGATTGAACTTCAAAACCTGTAGCAAAGAACCCAGCAACGACGACCGCATGACGCTCATTTGACTGGCAATCGGGTTGAGCAGTTTGATTGGATTCGGGTTGCCCGCCAGCTCGTGCTCCCAGCGCTCTTCGACAAAGCTGAAGTTAATGGTTTCCTGATAGCCCAGCGCGGCCACGGCGCGCCGAACGCCAAAGTCACCGCGCTGCGCCTCGGGCCGCACGCGTGCGGTAATCGGGGCCTGGGGTGGCGTGGCAGGCAGGTTGTGGTAGCCAACCACGCGCGCCACTTCTTCGATCAGGTCTTCTTCAATCTGCAAATCAAAGCGGAACGTGGGTGCCGTCACCGTCAGAACACCCTCACCCTCTTGCACCGGCAGACCCAGACCGCGCAGCGCATTGGCGCACCGCGCCTGTGTCAGCGGCATACCCAGCACTTTGCTGGCGCGCGCCACACGCAGGCTGACCTGCTGCGGCTGTGGCATCGCCACTTGCTGATCGTCGATCGGGCCGACGCGGGTCTGATCGATACCGCAAATATCGACAATCAGTTGCGTGATCCGCTCAATGTGCTCGACCGTCAGTTGCGGATCGACCCCGCGCTCAAAGCGGTGGCCCGCATCGGTGGCAAAGTTAAAGCGGCGCGAGCGACCGGCAATGGCGTTGGGCCACCAGAAGGCGGCTTCCACGTACACATTTTGCGTGTCGTCTGACACCGCAGTGGCGTCACCGCCCATGATGCCCGACAGCGACTCGACTTGCACCTGGTCCGCGATCACGCCCACTTCGCTATCGACCTTCACGGTGTTGCCATTGAGCAGCTTGAGTGTTTCACCCGCCCGGCCCCAGCGCACTTGCAGGCCGCCATGGATTTTGTCGAGGTCAAAAATGTGCGACGGTCGGCCCAGTTCAAACATCACATAGTTGGAAATATCCACCAACGCGGTCACGCTGCGCTGACCACAACGCGCCAGACGCTCCACCATCCAGGCAGGGGTAGCGGCTCTGGGGTTGACGCCACGAATGACGCGGCCAGAAAAGCGCCCACACAAATCAGGCGCCTGCACCAACACCGGCAACACGTCGGGCGTGGTGACTGCAACCGCCGGAAACTGCGGCGAACACAGTTGTGCACCGGTCAGGGCCGACAGCTCGCGCGCCACGCCAAACACGCTCAGACAATGCGCCAAGTTAGGGGTGAGCTTCAGGGTGAACAACGTGTCGTCCAGATTCAGGTGCTGACGAATGCTTTGCCCCACGCTCGCATCGGCGCTGAGTTCAAGCAGACCACCGTGGTCTTCGGCAAGTTTTAGTTCGCGCGCCGAACACAACATACCAAAACTCTCAACCCCGCGCAGTTTGCCGACCTTGATCAAAAACGGCTTGCCATCTTCGCCCGGGGGCAGTTCAGCGCCGACCAGCGCACAAGGCACCTTGATACCGGCGCGGGCATTGGGCGCACCGCAAACGATTGTCAGCGGGCCAGCCTGACCGACATTGACCTGGCACACGCGCAGTCGGTCGGCATTGGGGTGCTGCACGGCCTCCAAAATCTCGCCGACCACAATGTTGCTAAACGGTGGGGCGACGCACTGCAGCTCCTCAACCTCCAGACCGGCCATGGTCAGGGTGTCGGACAGTTGAGCCGTGGTCAGGGGCGGGTTGCAGAATTCGCGCAACCAGGATTCAGGAAATTGCATAGTCAATCAATCGTTACAAACCATGAGGTAAAAAAGCCGCTTACGGGCATGCTGCGGCCCTAGCGAAACTGCGACAGGAAACGGATGTCACCTTCAAAGAACAGGCGCAAATCGTTCACACCATAACGCAACATCGTGAACCGATCCACTCCCATGCCAAAGGCAAAACCAATGTAGCGCTCGGGATCCAGACCCATGTTGCGGATCACGTTGGGGTGCACCTGCCCGGAGCCGCCCACTTCCAGCCAACGCCCTGCCAGCGAACCGCTGGGAAACTGGATGTCAATCTCGGCACTTGGTTCAGTGAACGGGAAGAAACTTGGACGGAAACGTAAGACAAGGTCATCCAACTCAAAAAGTGCGCGGCAGAAGTCAGTCAAGACAAACTTCAAATCCTTGAAGCTGACGTTTTCACCGACCCACAGGCCTTCGCACTGGTGGAACATGGGCGAATGGGTGGCATCGCTGTCGACCCGATAAGTACGCCCGGGCGCAATGACGCGAATTTCGGGCATGGCCCCCGAAAAAAGTGCGCCTTCTGCCGTGCTGTCCGCAGCAGCCGCACGGTGTTTCTTGACATGCTGCACCGCATGGCGAATCTGCATCGGGCTAGTGTGGGTGCGCAACAAATTCGGTGCTGCCTCGGTACCACCTTCGACATAGAAGGTGTCGTGCATGGAGCGTGCAGGATGATCTTCCGGTGTGTTCAATGCGGTGAAATTGAACCAATCAGATTCGATCTCTGGGCCTTGAGCCACTTCAAACCCCATGGAACCAAAAATCGCCTCAATTCGTTCCAAGGTTAGCGACACTGGGTGCAAACCGCCCTGCCCGCGCTGGCGGCCTGGCAAGGTCACATCCAAGGCCTCGGCGTGTAATTGGGCCTGTAACTCAGCATCAGCGAGCGCTTGCCTACGCGCATTCAGTGCCGCCTCAATGGCTTGCTTGGCGAGATTGATCGCAGCGCCACGCGTTTTCTTCTCTTCGACTGGCAGCGCAGCCATGCCCTTCATCATCTCAGTGATGCGGCCGGATTTACCCAAGTACTGGGCCTTGGTGTTCTCAAGGTCGGCGGGGGTGTTGGCCAAATCGAATGCTGCACATGCAGCGTCGACAACGGTCTGTAAGTCGTTCATAGAATATATTGATGTCTGGATGGAAAAAGGGCTAGTGCTTTTTCAAGCTCTAGCCCTTGTTCTTATTGCTACGTAAGCTACTTTTTAATAGCAAACTAAAGCGTACTCAAGCTGCCAGCTTGGCCTTGACCTGGGCCACGATACCGGCAAAAGCGGCCATATCGTGAACGGCGATATCGCTCAGCACCTTGCGGTCGATCTCGATACATGCCTTTTTCAGACCATTGGCAAACTGACTGTAGGTTATGCCGCACTGACGCGCAGCAGCGTTGATACGGGCAATCCACAACTGACGAAAGACTCGTTTTTTGGTACGACGGTCACGGTAGGCGTATTGCCCAGCCTTCATGACCGCTTCTTTGGCGACCCGATAAACATTACCGCGGCGACCACGGAAGCCTTTTGCAAGGGCCAGAACTTTTTTGTGGCGGGCGTGAGCCGTTACACCACGTTTGACGCGAGGCATTGTGTTACTCCTTGTTCGTCGTTAATTAAAGGCCGCAGCCGGGCAGCATCTGTGCCATGCGACCCATTTCGGTCTCACGGACAGTTAACGTACCACGATGATGGCGTTTGAGTTTGGTGGACTTCTTGGTCAAGATGTGACGTTTGAAGGCTTGACCGCGTTTAACGGTGCCACCTGGACGAACGCGGAAACGCTTTTTTGCGCCGCTTTTGGTCTTCATTTTGGGCATTTTCATGCTCCTTTTTACATCGTGCTCGTGAGGCGTCTGCAAACACTTTGCAGCCTTGATGGCCCCGAGCCACTTTTACGGTGACGAAAAATTTTCGCCACCCCTTCCAAGGCAATACCCAGAGGGCATCACCCCAAAAACCGGTCTATGCCGCAGCGGCTTCAGTTGCCACCGGCTTGGCCGCAGCAACCTTTTTGCGCCCCGGCGCGATCATCATGATCATCTGCCGACCTTCAAGCTTGGGAAACTGCTCGACCAAAATCAAATCACCCAACTCGTCGCGAATCCGGTTCAAAAGCGCCATACCCAAATCTTGGTGGGTGATTTCGCGCCCCCGAAAGCGCAACGTGATCTTGCACTTGTCACCCTCGGACAAGAAGCGCTTGACGTTGCGCATCTTGATGTTGTAGTCGCCTTCGTCGGTACCCGGGCGAAACTTGACTTCTTTGATGTCAATCACCGTCTGCTTGGCCTTGGCCTCAGCGGCTTTTTTCTGCTCTTGGTACTTGAACTTGCCGTAATCCATCAAACGACAAACGGGCGGTGTGGCTGTGGCCGCAATTTCGACCAGATCTACATCCAACTCACCCGCCATCCGAAGCGCATCATTGATGCTGACAACGCCCAGGGGTTCGTTTTCTACGCCAGAGAGGCGAACCTCCGGCACCATGATTTCCCGGTTGAGCCGGTGTTTGCGTTCTTCGCGTTGAC
>JAQTSL010000300.1 GCA_028711355.1 Rhodoferax sp. | reverse complement strand
GGGCAGCCGTCACCCACCGTGAAGCGGGTCTGCCGGGTTGGGCGCTGACCGTTACCGATCAGGGGCGTGGCGTTGCCCAGGAAGCGCGGGACAAGGTTTTTACACCTTTTTTTACCACCCGCAAGGACGGCACCGGGCTGGGCCTGACGGTGGTGCAACATGTGGCCCTGCTGCACGGCGGTTACGTCACGCTGAAAAGCGAGCCTGGCTGTGGCACAGAATTTGCACTCTGGTTGCCAGAGACACCCGCCATGACGTTGCCCGCCGATCCACCCAACCCCCCATTGAGTTGAAAGCCACCATGCTGCCTAAATTGTTGGTGGTGGATGACGACCACTACACCCGCACCCTGATCGAGCAACTGATGCGCAAGACAGCGCACGTGGATCTGGCCGACAGCGGTGCATCGGCGCGGCGCCTGTTTGCCGCCAACGACTACAACCTGGTGCTGATGGACCAGCGTTTGCCAGATGCGCATGGGCTTGATTTGTTGCGCGAGTTTCGTGCGCAAAAGCCGCGCCTGCTGGCGATTTTGATCACGGGTTACGCTGACGTGCGCGACGCGGTAGCGGCCGTGCGCGAAGGTCTGTTTGACTACCTGACCAAACCGTTTGACGACCTGGAAGCGCTGGAGGCGGTGATTGGCAAGGCGCTGGAGTTTGACGCTGCGTACCGCGAAATTGACAGTCTGCGCCAGCGCCTGAGCGCAGAAAAAGACGCGCCAGTATTGGTTGGGCAGTCCAGCGAAATGGAGCGCTTGCTGAGTCAATTGCGCCAAGTGGCCGGGCTTGACACCACGGTGTTGCTAGAGGGCGAAAGCGGCACTGGCAAAGATGTGTGCGCACGGCTGATCCATCACTGGAGTCAGCGCGTGGATAAGCCGTTTCTAGAGGTCAACTGCGGTGGCTTGCCCGAGTCTTTGCTGGAAAGCCTGCTGTTTGGCTACGACAAAGGCGCGTTTACCGGCGCCAACCAGGCCAGCGCTGGTTATTTTGAAAAAGCCGATGGCGGCAATTTGTTTCTGGACGAAATTGCCGACATGAGCCCCAAGCTGCAAAGCAGCCTGCTGCGGGTGCTGCAAAACCACAGCTTTTGTCGGCTCGGCAGCACGCACATCCGCAGTACCGACTTTCGCTTGATCTGCGCCAGCAACCGAGACCTGGCCGGTGAGGTCAAGGCCGGGCGCTTCCGCGAAGACCTGTATTACCGCATCAACGTGGTGGCACTGTCGCTGCCCCCGTTGCGCCAGCGCAAGGGCGACGTGATCCGGTTGGCGTTGCATTTTCTGGACAAGTACAACACCAAATTTGGCAAACACTGCGGGCCACTCACTGCGGCGGCGGCGCAGGCGCTGGACGCGCAAGCCTGGCCTGGCAATGTGCGTGAGCTACAGCACTGCATCGAACGGGTGGTGGCGATGCAGCCCGATGGCCCGATTGACGAAACGCATCTGAATCTGCACGCGCCACAGACACCTGGTGGCGCAGTGCCCTTGCCGGATCAGGCGGCACCAGACCGCCTGGCGTACCAGGACGCGCGGGCCGACTTTGAACGTGACTACCTCAAGCGCTTGCTGCTGGCGAGCAAGGGCAATATGTCGGAGGCGGCACGTTTGAGTGGCTCGCCGCGACAAAACCTGTACGTGCGCATGAAGCGCTGGGGGCTCGATGTGAAGCCCTGACGTGGAGTGGAGGAGACGTCATTGACCAGTGACAACTGTCATTGGCTGGTGACAGGCTTGTGCGTGCCGGTGCGATTCAAAGTGAGGTGTGCTGATGGAAAGCCTCTACGCACGGCAGGGCGACTGGATCAGGCGCACACCCTCAGCGATGAAAAAGGGCTGTCATTGCGGGCTACGACCCGCAATCCATGGCCCCGAATTCATGGATCCCGGGTCGAGCCCGGGATCACAGCATCGCTTTTTACGTCAACGCCCAGGGTATGCCAAGCAATGATTTCAGACCGTGCTACGCATCCAACTGCATGGCATAAATAATGCATCGTTACCGCGTGTTCTTACTACCAAACGAGGTCATGATGAAAATGCAAAGATTCAAAGCCAGTCTGATCGCCATGGCGGGTGGATTGTTGCTGGCGGGCTGTATGCAGCCTGGCGGACAGCTTGCCGCCAGCGCGCCAGTCAAGGGCGTGGTCGAAAACGGCACCGCCGAACGCTTTCAAAAAATTCCCGGGGCCACGGTCTGGCTGATCCCTGCGGCGGATGTGGCGACTATGGCTAAAACGCCGATCGAAGTGAAAAAAGACGCCAAGAACGACGAGCCGCTTGAGGACAACCTGGCCGCCAACCGCGAGCGCTATCTTCACGCCAAGACCAGCACCAATGGCGAGTTTGAATTCAGTAGCGTGCCGGGCGGTAACTATTTTGTTTATGTGGAGCCGGGCGATGCCAGCCATTTGCCCGGTGGTTCACTTTCACGCAAGGCCTTAAGCACTGCGGAACTGGCGGCCAAACCGGTCAACGTCAAGCTGTCTGGCAATACGCCCGCCGATGCCACCTATGTGGGCACGTCGTCTTGCCTGAAATGCCACGACGACAAGGAACACTTCAAACAGACCATGCACCGCCTGGGCATCCAGGTGGTCGGCAAGGTCAGTGGCTTGCAAGACTATTCACGCTTTCCGCAGGTCAACAAGGGCTTGGACAAACTGATGGCCGGCACCAAGTTCTGGTTCCATGGTTTTGATGGCACACGCAAGTTCGACAAGTACCAGATCAGCACCCAAGCGCCCGCCGATCCGGCCAGCGCGAGCTTTACCGCCACGTTTTTCAAGGACAACGACGGCAAGCTCAAATTCCGCACCGACAACCTGCGCAACTCCGCTGACCAGCCACACGTTTATACGGTGGAAGCCGCTTACGGTGGCGGTGTCTACAAGCAGCGCTTTTTGTACCGCGTGGGGTCAAACCTGTTCCCGTTCGTTCAGTTCAACCAGCTCGGTGACGACCGCTTTGCCGACCGCGGCCGCAAACCATGGCGCGACTACCACGCCGATTGGTTGTTTGATGAAAAGACCAAAACGCTGGTGAACCCGGCCAAGGGCAAGTCGTTTGAAAAAGAGTGTGCCTCGTGCCATTACAACGGCTACACGCTGACCAAGAACGCGGCCGGTGATTACCTGGCCGGCGCGGCCACCGACCCCAACAGTGAGATGGATGTCGATGGCGACGGCAAGCTCAACGAGATCAACATGGGTTGCGAAACCTGCCACGGCCCGGGGTCAGTTCACGCCGCCAGTAAAGGTGTGAAGCAGTTCTCCAACATTGTCAGTCCCAATAAGCTGGCGGCGGAGCGTGAGTCGATGATCTGCGGCCAGTGCCATAGCCGTCCGCAAGGGCATTTGAAGAACGACCAGCCGGTCAATGCCGCCAACAAGATGATGTTGCCTGGTACCTCGCGCAATGACTTTTTGAAGCAGTTCACCACGCGTGAAGACGCCGCCCCTGGCGACTACTGGGCCGACGGCTTGCATTCCAAGTCGCATCACCAGCAGTACACCGATTTCATCAAGTCCAGCAAGTATCGCAATGGCACGCAACTGGTGTCGTGCTCCAACTGCCACAATCCGCATGGTGACGCCAAGTTTGACCACCAGTTGACGCTGGATGCCAAGACCAACGCCTCGTGCACCACCTGCCACGCCAACAAGACCGACATGAAGGCACACCTGGCCGAAAAAGCCAAGTGCACGGTCGATGTGAGTCAGGTCACCTGCAACAGTTGCCACGGTACCAAAACCATGCAGACCGGTGCCGGCATGGGCAAGGGCCTGGTGGCAGCCGATGGCAAAAACTACTGGATGAACGACATCACCTCGCACCTGTACGACGTGCCGCGCAAGGACAACAAGGGTGTCAAGGGTGTGGCGGCCAATGCTGCGATGCCGATCCCTTATACCAACGCTTGTGGCGCAGCCTGCCACGATGTGAAGAAGTTGTAGGTGAATCAGTTGGGGTCAGAGCACATCGCAACGCGAGTGGTCTGACCCACAAGGTTAACGTGAAAGAACAGGTTGCCATACCGGGCTACGACCCGGTATCCAGTGAATTTGAACGCACTGGAACAGCGGATCGGGGACCGCTTGTGACAGCCCTCTTTCATACTTCGGGATGGCTTTGCTGCCATGGTTGTTAGAGAGCCGTCAAGGTGTTTGCGCACTTTGGCGGTTTTGTCGTTTGGTCCCGCCAGCAGGAATCGAACCTGCATCTAGCACTTAGGAGGCACTCGTTCTATCCATTGAACTATGGCGGGCTACCTAGCAATTATGGCCTGTTTCCCTGCAACTAGCTCCCGGCATATACTTTCATTTACCGTTTGCTGAGTCGCGCACTTGAGTCGCGACTCACTTGACACGG